>JAYVXQ010000104.1:0-7347 GCA_043785025.1 Acetobacteraceae bacterium | reverse complement strand
GTATGAAAAGCCCGCTCGACGCCGCCATTCTGGCCGCGCATCCGTTCGACATGACCGGTTGGAAGAAACTGGACGAAGTGCCGTTCGATTTTGAGCGGCGGCGGGTTTCGGTGCTGGTTGAACACGACGCCCAACGCCGCCTGATCGTCAAGGGCGCGCCGGAGGATCTGCTGCGGCTGTCAAGTACATATGAAGTCGCCGACGGTGTGGCGCGGCCGTTGGACGCCGCGACTCGCAAGACGTTCGAGGCGACGCTCGACGGGCTTGGCGCGCAAGGGTTTCGCGCTTTGGGAATAGCCACGCGGTTGGCCGACGCCTCCCACGAGACGGCCGCGATCAGCGATGAGACCGAGCTGGTGTTCGCGGGCTTCGCCGTGTTCCTCGATCCGCCAAAGGCAAGCGCCGGCGCGACGATCCGCGCATTGGCGCTGGCGGGTGTTTCGGTGCGCGTGCTGACCGGCGACAACGAAAGCGTGAGCCGCCACGTTTTCAAAGAGATCGACGTGCCGGTGATCGGCGTTTTGTCGGGTGCTGAACTGGAACATCTCACCGATGAGGCTCTTCTGGGCAAATTGCCCAGGGTGAATTTGTTTTGCAGGGTGAACCCGCAGCAAAAACATAGGGTTTTGCTGGCGTTGAAGCGGTTGGGCCACGTTGTCGGCTTCATGGGCGATGGCATTAACGACGCGCCGGCGTTGCATGCGGCGGATGTCGGGATTTCGGTCGACGGCGCGGCTGATGTGGCCCGCGCGGCGGCCGATTTGATTTTGCTGGAGCACGATCTTTCGGTGGTGCTGGATGCCGTCGCCACGGGGCGCCGCGCGGTGCAGAACGTTTCAAAATACGTCCTGATGGGTGCGAGTTCGAACTTCGGCAATATGTTCAGCATGGCTGGTGCCGCGATCATCCTGCCATTCCTGCCCATGTCGCCGATTCAGATCTTGCTGAACAACCTGATTTACAACGTGTCGGAGATCGCGATTCCCTTCGATCACGTCGATCCCGAGCGCGTCTCTGGGCCGGTGCAATGGGACATTAAACTGATCGAACGCTTCATGCTGGTGTTTGGCCCGGTCAGTTCGATCTTCGATTTCATTACATTTTACGCATTACTGCATCTGTTTCACGCGAACGAGGCGATGTTCCAGACCGGCTGGTTCGTCGAGTCGATGACAACTCAGGTGCTGGTGGTCTTCTGTATCCGCACCCGCCGCCGATTTTATCGAAGCCGTCCCTGTGGCTTTCTCATCACCATGACCTTCGCGGCGGTGGCCATGGCGATCGCGCTTCCCCTGCTTCCGGTCGTGGGCGGCTGGTTTGGTTTTGTCGTGCCGCCGCCGCTGTTCTTTGTCTTTCTGATCGTGGCGACGCTGGCTTACCTGGCGCTCGTCGAGGTGACCAAGGTGGTGTTTTATAACACCCTGGCCAAACCGTCGCGAAACGCGGCCGTCAGGTAGTTTCCGATCCTGCCGCGCGCGCCGGTATCCGGTATTGTCCGGGTGATATTCAGGATAAAATCCATGGATACGCTTGCGCGCATGACGGCCGCGACGATTGAAAACCGGACATTCGATGAGATTTCCCCCGGCGACAGCGCCAGCATCGCGCGAACCTTGTCCGAGGCGGATATCGAACTGTTCGCCATTGTTTCCGGCGACATCAATCCCTCGCATCTCGCTCCCATTGACGCGAAAACGGATGTGTTCCAGCGCGTTGTCGCGCATGGCATGTGGGATGGCGGCCTGATCTCCACCGTCCTCGGCACCAAACTTCCTGGGCCCGGCACGGTTTATGTGTCCCAGAGCCTGCGGTTTCTCGCGCCGATCGGTATCGGCGATACCATTACGACAACCGTGACCGCGCGCGAGAAACGAGTGGAGCGGCTGGAGATCCTCTTCGATTGCCGTTGCGTCAACCAGTCTGGGCTTGAGGTGTTCACCGGCGTCGCGAACGTGCGGGCGCCGACGGAAAAACATCGGCGGACACGAATGGAATTGCCGGACGTGCAACTCGCGCGGCATCGGCGATTTCGCGATTTTCTGGCACTCGCGTCTGGGCTGCCGCCGCTGCCGGTCGCGGTGGCGTATCCATGCGACGCGCTGACTTTGGGCGCGGTTGTGGAGGTCGCGGCTCTGGGGCTGGTTGTTCCGATTTTGGTTGGGCCCGTGGCGGAGATTAAGGCCACCGCGGCGGAGGCCGGCGTTGATATCGCGCCATTCCGCCTGGCCGATGAGCCGGACGCCGAAGCGGCGGCTTGACGCGCCGTGGCTCTGGCGGCGCTGATGGCGCGTGCGAATCCCATTCGTTCTGAGGCGCCGTGATGGCGGATGCGGTTCTGACACTCAACGCCGGGTCGTCCAGCCTGAAGTTCGCCGTGTATCGGAAGGAATCCGGCATGATCGGCCCAGTACCGACGGGAGAGATCGAGGGGATCGGAACAGCGCCGCATTTCGTCGCGCGAGACGCCGGCGGGCTGCCCGTGATTGAGAAACGTTTTCCATCCGCGACGTTCGCGACCTTGCTCAGCGAATTGCCCTTGTGGGTCGATTATCATCTCGGCGGCGACAGGCTGGTCGCGGTTGGGCATCGCGTGGTGCATGGCGGCCGGGGACTACACAGCGCCCGCGCGGCACGTGGAACGTCATCGCGCCGGACGCGTCGGGTTGGTTGCGCGCCGCGGTGATGGGCACTGATGACGGTCTGGTGTCGACAGCGTGCCTCGTCCTTGGTGTCGCGGGCGTCGCCGGCCTTGTCGCGGGTGCCCTGTCGATGGCCGCCGGCGAGTATGTGCCGGTGCACTCGCAGGAGGATACGGAGAACGCTGATTTGAAGCTGGAGCGCGCGGAACTCGCGTCATACGGCGCGGCGGAGCATGACGAACTGGCGGCGATCTATGTGGCGCGCGGCCTCGATCCGGTGCTCGCGACGCAGGTATCGATCCAACTGATGGCGCATGACGCGATCGGCGCGCACGCACGCGACGAACTGGGGATTTCCGATACGCTCAAAGCGCGTCCTTTGCAGGCGGCGTTGGCCTCAGCGGCGAGTTTCGCGGTTGGGGCGGCCATGCCGCTTTGCGTGGCCGTGTTCGTACCGGTCTCGTTACTGATTCTGGTTGTTCCGGGAATGTCGTTGCTGTTTCTGGGCGCGCTGGCGGCTCAGGCGGGAAGCGCGCCAATGGCTCTCGGCGCGATACGGGTGGCGTTTTGGGGTGCGCTCGCGATGGCTGTCACGGCGGGTGCGGCGGCCTTGTTTGGCGCGGTGGTCTGAGGAAAGACCGTGTTATGGGCTCGGGCTTTTCATGATGGCTCTTCTGACGCGATGATCGACTTCCGCTGAGTGATTGTCGGTCAGCGGGCGGGGATGACAGAATAAAATCGATGAGAATCCTGGTGCACACGGCCCCTGTTGGGAAAGGGACGTGTGGCGGGGCGCTGTTGAAGGTCATGCCAGTTCGGTCGATGGATGACTGCCGTAATGTTCCATGTGGTGCATGGCCGCCTGATCGGCGTGAAATAGCGCGTGTTCAGTGTGTTTCACCGCCTCATTTGTCGCGTGTTTTGCCCGGACGTAGTGCTCGGCGGCGCTGTGTTCACCGGCCTTTTCGTGATGGAGCCCAGCGGCGGCGTGGTGGTCGGCGGCGACGGCATGATGGTCCGTTCCGTTCAGGGTGATCGGAAACGCGAGGGACGTCGATGTTGGCTTGTTCGAGGCTCGGCTGAGGTAGCCTGGCAGCGGACTTCCTTCATGCGCGGCGTAACGGGCACTCGCCGCCTGGCCATGTTCCAGGGCGCGGAGGGCATGACCATGAGCGGTCAGCGCCTGATGCGCGGCATGGGCGTAGTCCTTGCCAATTTGGTAGTGCCGGGCCGCTTCGCGATGAAACCGCGCCGCCTGCTGGTGGTGTTCGGCGGCGGCGGCGTGGTGAACCGATGGGTTGTGCGAATCATTCATGATTATCCCCTTTCCGCGCATCGTCTGAGGTCGGCACTGTATTCCTTGTCTGGGCTTTGGTTCAGGGTCGGAAACTACTCAGAGCGTCGCGGCCTGGTTCGTCGCATGGGGTGACGCCGGCGTTTAAATCAGCCGCACCAGTTGCTTGCCGAAATTGCGTCCGGCCAACAGACCCAAAAACGCCTCGGGCGCGCTGTCCAATCCCACCGCGATGCTTTCGCGAAACCTGATCGTTCCCCCGGCAACCAGACCGCCGAGTTCCGCCAGTGCGATGGGCCAGTCGCCGAGATGTTCGCCGACGATGAAACCCGCGACCCGCAAGCGTGAAATCAGGATCAGCGCGGGATTGGCCATGATGAGTTTCCGTCCTTCATATCCAGCGATCGCGCCACACATCGCGATCCGGCCATGCGGGTTCATTCGCGTCATGACGGCGTCCAGGACGGTTCCTCCGACGTTGTCGAAATATCCGTCGATGCCACCCGGCGCGGCCGCCGCGAGATCGCTTTGAAGCGCGCCATTTTTATAGTCGACACAGGCATCGAAGCCGAGTTCCTCAACAAGGTAACGGCATTTTTCCGCGCCGCCCGCGATTCCGATCACCCGGCATTCATGGCGCTTCGCGAGTTGTCCGACGATGCCTCCCACGGCGCCGCTCGCCGCGCTGACCGCGACCGTCTCGCCCGGTTTCGGGAGGCAAATGCGGTTCAACCCATACCAGGCGGTCACCCCGGTCATGCCCAGTACGCCGAGATACGCGGATAGCGGGACATGGGTGGCATCGACTTTTCGCAGGCCAATGCCATTGGACGTGCCGTAAGTCTGCCATCCGAACATTCCGCTCACGGTATCGCCGATCCGCCAACTTTCATTGCGGCTGTCGGTGACGACGCCGGCGGTCGCGCCGCACATCACCTGCCCCAGTTCTTGCGGGGCGGTGTAGGATTTGCTGTTGTTCATCATCCCTCGCATGTAGGGATCGAGTGAGAGGAAGTGATTGCGCACGCGGACCTGGCCCGACGTCAGCGGCGCCAATGGCACCTCAACGCTGTGGAAATTACTCAGTGACGCCGCGCCGTCCGGTCGATTCGCCAGCAGGATCTGGTGGTTCATTTCGGACATGGCAGGAAACTCCGGTGAGGGGGCAGATCGAGAGACACCATCATGACTCCGGACGGCGGCGGGCGGGAGATTCGGAAACTACTCGGGTGGGATCGGATGATCGGGTGGTGGGGCGATTGACGTCACGGCGGCGGATTTTCTGAAGCGGCCTTCGAGTAATCCGGCTTTGACCTGATCGTTACATCACGGATCGCGCCGATGAACACTGAGTAGTTTCCGATTCCCCTTTCAAGTGGCCACCGTTCTGAGTGTCTGTGGTGCGGCGGCGCCACGTGTCGTCCTGATCCGAACACGCTCGTCCACAAAACTGGATAAAATCATGACTGACGACAAGCAGTTGAAGCAAAGTGTTGTCGCGTAACTCGCCTGGGAGCCGAGTGTCGACGCGGCTCATATTGGGATCGCGGTGCATTCCGGTGTGGTGACACTGACTGGTCACATTACGAGATTTTTCGAAAAGCCCATGGCGGAAGCCGCCGTGGGCGGGGTGAAAGGCGTCAAAGCGGTCGCCGAGGAAATGGAGGCGCGGCTTCCCTTCGACAACAAACGCGATGACGAGGAGATCGCGGCGGCGGCGGTCACGCGCCTTGCATGGGATGTCTGTGTTCCCAATGACGCCATCAAGGTTAAGGTTGAAGATGGACGGCTGACTTTGATCGGTACGGTCGATTGGCACTGTCAAAAGGAGGCCGCCGGTTGGGATGTCGCGGATTGCAGGGCGTGGTTGGTGTTTCAAATCAGATCACGATCAAGCCGAGGGTCGATGCGGCGAACCTGAGCGAGAACATCCTGCACGCTTTGCATAGATCATGGTTTTTCGACCCGAATAAAATCACGGTCACCGCGGACGGAGGTAAAGTCGGAAGTGTCCACTCCTGGCATGACCGTCAGGTTGCCGCCGATACCGCCTGGGCCGCGCCCGGCGCGACGGCCGATGGCTTCGTGACCTGGAATGAATGGAAGCTTTGGCTTCAGTGGCCAGTCGCCGGTCGCCGCGTGAAGATCCGTATGGCAAACACCGCATGCCTCCGTTTTCACCAATATCTGTCCTGGGCCTGGCGCCGGAATATTCCACTCCTGAAACTGTAACGGTTTGCCAAATTGTTCAACAACGGCAACGTGCATTTTACCGGCCATGAGACATTCCTTGTTTACAACGATTGGTCAGGCGGCGGCTTTGAGGCCTAATCCGCGCACGGCCTCGATCATTTTCGTCAGAACGGCGGCGGCGGCGGCGTAAACCATGTCGCAATTGCGGGAATAGAACAGCGCGTTGACGATCCCGGCATAGCCTTTGCCCTCGCCGCGTTCGCCGGCTGATGATTGGCATAGACGAAACAGATCAGGATGGCGCCTTCCTTCATCGCGTCGATGACGTCGAGCGGGGGGCGGCTGAACGGCGAGGATCAGATCGGCGCAGGCGACCAGTTCCCCGCGATCCGCGAGGAACGCGACATCCTTGAAGGCGGAGCCGGCGAGTTTGATCGCGTCGCCAGCTCCGGTTTGCATGTGCAGTTTCGCACCCAGTTTGAGGAGTTTGGGCACGACGGAAGGCACCAGAGCGACGCGCCGTTTGCGCGGCGCGATTTCCTTTAACACGGCGACATTGACGTACATCAGAGGCTCCGGTGCAATCGTTCATCGTGAGTTATGGGGATCTTCCGATCGGCAAGCCGGAGACGCCGTATTTTAAAGCGGCGCCTCGGCTTTCACATACTCAATCGACGCTGAATGAGCGAGCCTGAATTGCCAACCCGGATGTATCGAAGTCGTTGACACGTTCCGACCCGATTGACGATGTGACGTGGCGGCGGGAGCAGGCGAATCGCTTGAACGTCACGCACGACCTCGGATGACGGTTTCCAGGTAATCGACGTTCCAACCCGCCCGCTTGCGCCGGATACCGGAACGTTCTCTCGCCGGGCGCACCCACGAAGCCGTCACGGCATTCATCCGGCCGGATCAGGCACGTCCGCCGGTCATCTTCCTTGTCCCTGAGCAATACCTGCCGAGGGTCAGGACACGAGCTTAAATTCTCGAACCCGGGTGTATCAAAGTCGTTGACACGTTCCGGAGTCAGCACAGAGCCACAGAGGTTCCATAACAATCATTCCGCTCCAGGAGGCGGGTCTGGTTATGAACTCTGTGGCTCTGTGTCTCTGTGGTGATTCTTAAACGCTATCGGCCCCGAGGACCCTACCGCGTCGAGTAGTTTTGCCAGATCGCACGTCCAGGTCCTCGCGCCGAATTTCTCGCATCGATGGCGTGAAC
>JAYVXQ010000103.1:0-7356 GCA_043785025.1 Acetobacteraceae bacterium | reverse complement strand
TGCCGGGTCATGTGTCGCTGGCGTTTCTGGTCGTGGACGCGGCGTCTCGGGATATTCTGGCGGTGGTGTCGGGCGGTGACGGAGCCGGCGAGACACGGGCCGGCGCGATGGACCTGACCCGGGCGATCCGCAGTCCGGGCTCGGCGTTGAAGCCGTTCATCTACGCGATGGCGTTCGAGGATGGGATCGTCGGGCCGGAGACCCGGATCGAGGATTTGCCGCGGCATTTCGGCGCCTATGCGCCCGAGGATTTCGATCGGTCCTTCGCGGGTTCAGTGACGGCGGGGGAGGCGTTGCGGCGATCGTTGAACCTGCCCGCCGTGGCGTTGCTGGAACAGATCGGGCCGATGACCTTCGCGGCGCGGTTGCGGCTGGCGGGGGCGTCTCTGCGGTTGCCGGTCGGGGCGGCGCCGTCATTGCCTCTGGCGTTAGGCGGGGTTGGGATCAGTTTGCGGGATTTGACCGGGTTATACGCGGCTCTGGCGACCGATGGGATGGCGGCGATGCCGGGATTGCTGCTGGATATCAGGCGGTCGCAACGGGCGGCGTTTCTGACGCCGCGGGCCGCGGCCGCGACCGCCGAGGTGCTGACGCAGGCGTTTCCGGACTCGTTCCTGGCGGGCGTGGCCTGGAAGACCGGCACGAGTTGGGGGGGCCGCGACGCATGGGCTCTGGGGTTCGACCGGTCGGTGGTGGTGGGCGTTTGGGTCGGGCGGCCGGATGGCACGCCGATGCCGGGGGCGACGGGACGGGCGGTGGCTCTGCCCTTGTTGGCGCGGGTGTTCGATGTCCTCCCGGCGTCTCCGCGGCCCTTGCCGGGAGCGGTGAAAGTGTCGGGTCCGGTGGGGACGCCGAATGCTCTGCGGCTGCTGTTTCCGCCGCCGAACGCGGTGGTGAGCGGGGATGGGCCGGTGACGTTGCGGGCGATGGGCGGGCAGCGGCCGCTGACGTTCATGGTCAATGGCGCGCCGTTGCGGACTGATCCGGCGCGGCGCGAGGTGTCGTGGCAGCCCATGGCGCCGGGGTTTTACCGGCTGACGGTGCTGGACGCCGAGGGCGGGGTCGCGCGGGTTGGCGTGCGGGTGAAGTAGCCGGATGATTGTTCGGGCTTTATGCTCCCGTTTGATCGAAGGAGAACCGCCATGACCGCCACGCTTTCGGGCAAAACCGCTTTCGTCACCGCCGCCGGTCAGGGTATTGGGCGGGCGACGGCTTTGGCCTTCGCGGCCGCGGGCGCGGCGGTGATCGCGACGGATGTCGATGGTGGCAAACTGGCGGGTCTCGAGGGCATGCGGACGCAAATGTTGGACGTGCTGGATGCGGCGGCGATCACCGCGGCGGCGCGTGGCGCCGGTCCGGTCGATATTCTGTTCAACTGCGCGGGGTTCGTGCATCAGGGCACGATCCTGGAAGCGAGTGAGGTGGATTGGTCCTTCGCCTTCGACCTGAATTGCCGGTCGATGTTTCGCACCATGGGTGCGTTTTTGCCGGGCATGCTGGACCGCGGGCACGGGGTGATTTTGAACATGGCCTCGGTCGCGTCATCGCTGAAGGGCGTGCCGTCGCGGTTCATTTATTCCGCGACGAAAGCGGCGGTGATCGGGATGACGCGGTCGGTCGCGGCGGATTATGTCGCGCGCGGCATTCGCGCCAATTGCCTCTGTCCGGGTACGGTGCAAACGCCCAGTTTGGAGGAGCGGATTGGGGTGAACGCGAAGGCGGCGGGGGGGATGGAGGCGGCGCGGGCCGCGTTCGTCGCGCGTCAGCCGATGGGGCGGTTGGGCTCGCCCGCGGAAATCGCGGCCCTGGCTGTTTATTTGGCGGGCGATGCGGCACACTTCATCACGGGCCAGGCGATCGTGATCGATGGCGGATTAACCTTGTAAACCGGGGAAACGAGAATGAAACTGTTGCGTTATGGACCGGCGGGCGCTGAGCGGCCGGCGATGCTGGACAAGGATGGCGCGATCCGCTGTTTGGCGGGCGTGTTGCGCGATGTCGATGGATTCGCGCTGTCGCCGGTGTCGTTGAAGATGTTGCAGGGGATCGACGCCTCAACGCTGCCGAAGGTGGAGGGCAATCCGCGGATTGGCTCCTGTGTCGTGCGTCCGGTGAATTATATTTGCATCGGCCTGAACTATGCCGATCATGCCGCCGAAACGGGCGCGCCGGTACCCAAGGAGCCGATCGTTTTCATCAAGTCGTTGGGCTCCTTCAGTGGACCGAACGACGATGTGGCGCGTCCGCGCAATTCGAAGAAGCTGGACTGGGAGGTTGAGCTGGGTGTCGTGATCGGCACCACCGCGCGTTATGTCTCCGAGGCCGACGCGATGGATCATGTCGCCGGTTATTGCGTTTGTAACGATGTCAGCGAGCGGGAATTTCAGGCCGAGCGCGGGGGCACCTGGGACAAGGGCAAGGGCGCCGATACGTTCGGTCCGACCGGTCCGTGGATGGTGACGAAAGACGAAGTGCCGGACCCGCAAAATCTTCCTCTTTGGACTGAGGTCAACGGCAAGAAGATGCAGAACGGCAGCACGAAAACCATGATTTTCGGGGTGCGGACGCTGGTGTCCTATGTCAGCCAGTTCATCACGCTGCACGCGGGCGACGTGATCGCGACTGGCACGCCGCCGGGTGTCGCGTTGGGCATGAAGCCGCATCCGATTTATCTGGAGCCGGGCGATGTGATGCGTTTGGGCGTCGAGGGGTTGGGGATGCAGACGCAGCGGGTCGTGCAGGCCTGAGCGGGCTCGCGCCGTCATCTCCGGTGTGTCGCGCCGGGGGTGGCGGCGTCGTTTCGACCGAATATCATTGCCTGAACCGATGATCCTTTGGACGCGCGGCTTTGGCTGGTCGGGTTTTGCATAATCGAGACGAATCCAGATATTCGCGGCGGCAACCGTCCGCGCGCCTGACGGTTTGAAACGCTTTTGCCATGGCGTTGTCCCTGAAACCACGTGCGATTTTCGTTTTACTGACCAGTGTGATCAGGCCCGGAGGTCCCAATTGGCCGCGCGCCTCTTTTCCCCGCCGGTCCGCTGTCCCGGATGATGCGCGTCCCGAATCATTCCGTGCCCAGTTAACGTGTCGGATCAGGATCATTCCTGGAGAAAGTTACCGGGCATGAGATTTTTAGCGGTCGAACCGTCTCAGTTTTCTCGCTATTTGCCAAAATCCGGCGGCCGGGTCATGATTTGTCCCGGCGGTTTGCCACAGATCGAAAACCGTCCCAATCCACGCGACGGATCGCGAAAAAACGACTGAAGGAGACAGGCCCATGAGCAAAAACTGGCGCATTCCGCTGGCAGTGGGGGCCCTGATGGCCGCCGCGCCGGCCCTGGCGAACCCCATTATCCTGCAAACCGTGATCCCGATCCCCGTCACAGCGGCCAATAAGCAGCCGGGGGGCGCGTTCACCTCGTTCGACATCAGTTTCTATAACCCGGCGAACGACAGTTACTATCTCGCCGACCGGTCGAACGGGAGCGTCGACATCATATCCGGCGCGACGCGGACCGTGGTGGGGCAGGCGACGGGGTTCACCGGGCAGGGGGCGACGACGTCGGTGTCGGGCGCGGATGGCGTCGTGGTGGTCAGCGCGGGTGGGGTGACGACGCTTTACGCGGGCGATGGCAACAGCACGCTGAAGGTGTTCAACGTCACCAACCCGGCGGCGCCGTCGCTGCTGCAGACGATCTCCACCGGCGGGTCGTTCCGGGTCGATGAGATGGCGTATTCGCCGCTGACGAAGCAGGTGCTCACGGCGAATAACGCCGACGCGCCGGCGTTCTCGACCTTGTACAACACGACCAACGGCACGTCCCCGGTGTCGATCGGGGTGAATAACATCAAGGTACCGGGTGCGGCGAACGGCGACGGGTTGGAACAGCCGCTTTGGCATCCGGGCACCGGCACGTTCTTCGTTACCGTGCCGGTGATCGCGGGCGCGGGTTCGGGCGGGTTGGTGCAGATTTCCACAGCGGGCGCGGTGCTGAATACCTATAATTTCGCGACGCAGGGGATCGCGTCGTGTTCGCCGACCGGCCTGGCGGTGGGGGCCAGCGGCAATTTGCTGGTGGGTTGCGGCAACAAGAACACGCAGACATTGCTGGTGAACCCGACCACCGGCGCGATCATCAAGTCGTTCACGTCGATCTCGGGCACCGATGAGATTTGGTATGATCCGGCGTCGGGGAATTTCTATGTGACCGGGTCGGATGCGTCAGGCAACCGGGTGTTCACGTTGATCAGCGATGCGACGCAGTTGGTAACCCAGACCGTCAACCTGCCGGTGTCGTCGCTGGCGAACCCGCATTCGATCACGGTGAATTCGCTGAACGGCGATATCTATGTGCCGTTGGCAGGGAATACGGCGACGGTGGGCGGCAACACGGCCTGCGCCCTGGGCTGTATCGCGGTGTTCAACCAGCAGATCCCGGAGCCGGCGCCGTTGCCGATGCTGCTGTTCGGCGCGCTGGCGCTGGCCGGCGTGGCGGGTCATCGGCGGTGGGTGTCGGATCGGACCTGATCCCGATTTTTCATCGCGTTGGACGACACCCGGCCAGCCGTTGGCCGGGTGTTTTATTGTGCGGGGTCAACAGGGGTGACTGAGAGCAAGCGCCGGATGGCGGCGTGCGCGGCCGGCGGGCAAACTGCCGCCATGAACACAATTTGTCCCATCGACCTGGCGCCGGACGAGCTTCTCTGGCAGACGGTCCTGCATCGCGAACCCGGTTCGTTTCTGTATGCCGTGGTGACGATGGGGGTGTATTGCCGCCCGACCTGTCCCTCGCCGCGACCGCTGCGCAAGAACGCGCGGTTCTACCCGGATACGGCGGCGGCCGAGGCGGCGGGTTTCCGGGCGTGCAAGCGCTGCGATCCCAAGGGCGAGCGGGAGCGGTTGGCGCAATCGGTGGTGCGGGATTCCTGCGCGTTCATCGAGGCGGCGGAGGCGATGCCGTCGTTGGATACTCTGGCGGCGCGGTCGGGTTATTCCAAGTTTCATTTTCTGCGGATGTTTCGTGATCATACCGGGGTGACGCCGCGCAGCTATGCCGAGGGGGTGCGGGCGCGCCGTTTGCAGGCGTCGCTGGCGGATGGGACGCGGGTGGCGGATGCGGTGGCGGGGGCGGGGTTTGGTTCGGAAAGCCGGGTTTATGAGCATACCGGGCGGTTGTTGGGGATGACTCCGGGCGCGGCGCGGCGGGGTGGCGAGGGGGAGGTGATCCGGACCGCGTTCGCCGATTGCCTGTTCGGCCGGTTGTTGGTGGGCGCGACGGCGACGGGGGTGTGTTTTCTGGGGTTCGCGGAGCCGGATGACGCGCTGATGGGGGATTTGCGGCGGCGGTTTCCGAGGGCCCGGGTGGTGGAGGACGATGGCGGGCTGGAGGAGACGATCCGGGCGGTGCTGGCGTTCATCGACGAGCCGAAACAGGCGCTGGAGTTGCCGTTGGATTTGCGCGGGACGGCGTTTCAGCAGCGGGTATGGCGGACGTTGTGTCTGATCCCGGCGGGGGAGACGCGCACGTATGGGCAGTTGGCGGAGATGATGGCGGCGCCGAAGGCAATTCGGGCGGTGGCGCGGTCGTGCGCGGCCAATCCGGTGTCGTTGGCGGTGCCATGTCATCGGGTGATTGGGAGCACGGGGGATTTGACGGGGTACCGGTGGGGGATACCGAGGAAGAAGGCGCTGTTGGAGAAGGAGCGGGCGGCGATGGGGTGAGGTTTTCGCCTTGGGCCCCAGGAGGGCGCTGCCTCCCGGACCTCCGCCAAGGGCGGTAGCCCTTGGATCCCATTGGTTTAGTCCCGTAATGAAGGAGGGCCACCACGGACGTTGATACGTCACGGATGGCCCTTCTTCATTACGGGACTAAATGGACAGATCCCAAAGGGCCATGCCCTTTGGCGGATGTCCAGAAGGCAGAGCCTTCTGGTGGGGTCCGGGGTGAAACCCCGGCGTTTGACGCCCGTCCGCGTTCATGCTGCCCTCCAAGGTAATCACCAGGGAGAAACCAGCCATGAACGCGCCCGTCCACTACGACCCGAGCAGCGACGCCTGGACCAAAAAACTGGAAGACTTCGACGTCAGCGATCCCGCCCTGTATCAATCCGACACGTGGTATCCGTATTTCGAACGGCTGCGGCGCGAGGCACCCGTGCATTACTGCAAGGACAGCCTGTACGGTCCTTACTGGTCCGTGTCGAAATACAAGGATGTGATGCATTGCGAGGTCAATCATCAGATCTACTCAAACGAAATCGGCGGCATCCAGATCGAGGATCAGCCGAAAAGCATGCAGCGCCCCAGTTTCATCCGCATGGATCCGCCGCGCCACGATGAACAGCGCAAGGTCGCCAGTCCGATCGTCGCACCGGGCAACCTCGCGAACATGGAAGGCCTGATCCGCGAGCGCACGCGCATGGTGTTGGACGGGCTGCCGCGCGGGGAGACGTTCGATTGGGTTGAAAAAGTCTCGGTCAACCTGACGACGATGATGCTGGCGACGATTTTCGATTTTCCGTTCGAGGAGCGGGCGAAGCTGACCTATTGGTCCGACGTCGCGATCTGCAACGTGCGGGCACCGGAATCGCCGGTTCATTCCGAAGAGGAACGGCTGGTGGTGATGAAGGAAATGGCCGCCTATATGGGCGCGCTGTTTGAGGAGCGGAAGAAACTCCCGCCGAAATTCGATCTGCTGTCGATGCTGGCGCATGGCGAGTCGACGAAAGACATGCCGTTGATGGAATTCATGGGCAACCTGGCGCTGTTGATCGTTGGCGGCAACGATACCACGCGCAATTCCATGACCGGCGGATTGCTCGCGCTCAATCAGTTTCCCGATGAATATAAGAAGCTGACGGCGCGGCCGGAACTGGCGGAAAGCGCCGTGTCGGAAATCATCCGTTATGTGACGCCGGTGATCCATATGCGGCGCACCGCCGTTCAGGATACCGAGTTGGGTGGCAAGACCATCAAGGCCGGCGATAAGGTGGTGATGTGGTATATCTCGGCGAACCGGGATGAGGAGGCGATTGGCGATCCCAACCGGTTCATCATCGATCGGGCGCGGCCGCGCCAGCACGTATCGTTTGGTTTCGGCATCCATCGCTGTGTGGGGAACCGGCTGGCGGAATTGCAGTTGAAGATCCTGTGGGAGGAAATCCTACAGCGGTTTCCCGCGATCGAGGTGATGGGGGAACCGACGCGGATCTACTCCAACTTCATTCATGGGATCAGTTCGATGGCGGTGCGAATCCCGTCTTAGGCGACGCCCAAAATCTATTGAATCGCACGATGTGCCGCGGTGATGGATTTCATTGAGGGAGATTCCGGCGCGGCGCAGTCGTTCGTAG
>JAYVXQ010000102.1:0-7380 GCA_043785025.1 Acetobacteraceae bacterium | reverse complement strand
GAGCGGATGATCTTCAACCTCAACCGCGAGACGCTTATCCGCGGGATCGAGCGACGGACCGCGCGTCACAGCCCATGATTTAAAAACGCCATCCACTTCCAGGCGTAGGTCATAATGCAACCGTTTCGCCGCGTGCTTCTGGATCACAAACCGCAACCGCTCATTGTCTGGCGCCGGACGCTCCCCCGATGGTTCAGATGTCCTGGTGAAATCACGCTTGCTGGCGTAATCCGCGAGTTTTCCGGTTTTCCCTGATCCGCCGCGCATCACCCGACCATCCCGTTCACTCTATTTCCCGTGGATCAAGAAACCGGGCAAAACTCGCGCCGCGGATAAGTCTCCGTAAACTCCATGGCAAAACCCGTCCCTGACGCAATGCCAAACACCCAGTTCCCCGCTAAACATCAAGCGACCTGGCAACCGCGTCCTTCCCCGGCCGCGGCAACACTTTCATCATCAAGATAAACGCCGCGAAACCAAAGCAAATCCCATTCGTGACGATAACCGGCCACTGCCCAATCAACACCCCGTAAACGATCCAAAAAACAAAAGCCACGACTGTCAGACCATACATCCAGGCCGAGATATTCTTCGTCTCCCTGGTTTTGATAATCTTCCAGGCCTGAGGCGCGAAACTGGCGGTCGAGGCAATCCCCGCCACCCAACCCACGACATTCGTCATCATCACGGCATCGACCATGTCGACCAAACACCAACCACCGCTCTCCGGTTCCCACGCATCGCCACGACAATGCTGATACGGCGCCTGGAACAAAATCCCGCCTTCCTCATTCTACACGACGCAAACCCCGCGTGCGGAAGCAAGGAAAAATCGCCGTGACGAAACAGATTGGCCAGGTTGTCATCGCCATTCCCGTGCAAAACGAAGTCCAGTTCATCGGCCCCTGCCTCCACGCGCTCGCCGCACAGCACCCCGCTCCCGATCGCATCACGCTTCTGTTAAACAACTGCTCCGACGGAACCGCCGACTATGTCGCGCGCCTGAAACCCCGGCTGCCCGTCCCATGCGAAATCATTGAGCGTGAGTTACCACGCCACCAGGCGAACGCCGGATATGCCCGAGGCCTCGCGATGCTCCACGCCGCGGTCGGCCTCACGGGCCGCGATGTCCTGATCACCACCGACGCCGACGGACGGGTCAACGACAACTGGTTGAACAACACCCTGACCGCCTTTCAAAAAGGCGCCGAGGTCGTGTGCGGCCGCGCGGAAATCGATCCCGACGATGCGAAGCTGGTCCCCCGGCATCTTCACGACGACGACGCGCGAGAACGCCATCTCATTGCCCTGGTCGATGAAATCGCCGCGATCGTCGATCCCGATCCTTGCGATCCCTGGCCCAGACACACGGAAAACTCCGGTGCCAGCATCGCGGTCACCGTGGACGCGTGGTGGCGGTCCGGGGGCATCCCCGACCAACCCTCCGGCGAGGACCGCGCCTTCATCGACCGGCTGCGCGCGATCGACGCCCGTATCCGCCATGATCCGTCCGTATCCGTCACGGTCTCCGGCCGCACCCAGGGTCGCGCCGAGGGCGGCATGGCCGATACGATCCGCCGGCGCATCGGCCAACAGGATGAATTCGCCGACGCATCCGTCGAACCCGCCATCGGCAGCTACCGCCGCTATTTGGCCCGCGCCCGCCTGCGCGCGCTTTGGTCCCACCCCAGCCCCGACCCCGCAACGGCGAAAAAACTCGCGGCCAGCCTGAGCGTCAGTGTCGAAACGATCTATGCCGCGTTGGCCAATCGCTTCTTCGGTCAGGCCTGGCACGGCATCGAACAACGCGCCCGCCCCCTGCAACGCCGCCGTTTGCGATTTGGCGAACTGGCGAAACAGATCACCGACGCGCGAGACGTCCTCGCCTACGCCCGCGAAACGCATGCGGCCAAGGAACGAACACGTCATCGCCCGCCCGCCGAACCCGATCGGATCAACGCATGAACGCGCGCGATATATATCCACAAGCCAGTCCATCCGGCGCCGATGTACTGGGCTGGCGCATGGCCGCCCGAACCGGAACAATCCGCGCGAACGCACAGTCCCTGGACGCGTCGGGCCTGTTCCCGGTCCTCGATGTCGCGTGGCTGCGCACCTCCGGCGCCCTCGCCGCCGTCATCCCCATTGCACTTGGCGGCCTCGGCGTGGGAACCGATTCAACCCAGGCCACAGCGACAGCCAACATCCTGCACGGGCTTGGTGTCGGCAGTATCGCCCTGGGCCGGGTCTTCGAAGCGCACCTCAACGCCGTCCGCCTCGTGATGCGCTTCGCCTCGGTACAGCAACGCCTGACCACCGCGCGGGACGTATTATCCGGCCATCTCCACGCGCTCTGGGTCACCGACGGCGAAAAACCCCTGTGCCTCGTGCCAGGCGCCAACGGCATCGCACTCAGCGGCACCAAAATGCCCGCCTCCGCCGCCGGTCACGCGACACGCGCGGTCGTTACGGCGCGAGATCCTGACGGCAACACCAGACTTCTGATCATCGCGCTCGATCAGGACGAAGTCGTAACCCCGCTTGCCTCCCCGCTTCAGGGCGTGCGCGCGTCCACGACCGGCCGGGTCGATTTCAACGCCATCCAATATCCCGGCGACGCGCTGTTCGGCTTGCCCGATGACTACCTGCGGGAGCCCGAGTTTTCCATCGGCGCGTGGCGCGCCGCCGCCATCGCCGCCGGAGCCATCGCGTCTTTGGTCGAGATCGTTGGCGCCGAACTGGTCGCGCGCGGCCGCATATCGGCACCGCAACAAGCCGAACGTTTCGGTAACATGCTGATCCACGCCCAAACCGCGAAATTCTGGACCGGGCACGCCGCCGAAATCGCCGAAAACGCCGACACCAATCCCGATCACGCCGTCGCGACAATCCAACTCGCCCGCACCGCGATCGACCACGCCGGGCTCGAAACCATTCAACTCACGCAACGCTGCCTCGGCCTGTCCGCGCTGCTGCGATCCAACCCCGCCGAGCGTATTTGCCGCGACCTCGCGACCTATCTCCGCCAACCCGCCCCCGACGAATCCATCACCGCCGCCGCCACGTATTTCGCGGCCTTACAACCATGACACGCGTCTCCGACCTCCATCACCGTTGGGAAAATTTCGCGTTCAGCGATCTCACCCATATTTTCGGCCCAGGAAAGACGGTCATTCTGTCTCCGCACCAAGATGATGAGAGTCTGGGCTGCGGCGGAGCCATCGCATTGCTCTGCCAGGCCGGCCCACCCCCCATGATCATTTTCATCACCGACGGCGCCGGTTCGCACCCATCATCCGCCAGTACCCCGCCCGCTGCCCTGCGATCGCTGCGCGAGGCTGAGGCACGGGAGGCGCTTCACCGCCTCGGTCACCATGACGACAGCGCCGTGGCCTTTCTCCGCCTGCCCGACACCGCCACCCCCATCAGCGGACCCGGTTTTGACACGGCCGTGGAACGTATCCTGACGCTGGCCCATGATTGTGCAACGATCTGCGCGCCCTGGCGCCACGATCCGCACCACGACCATCAGGCCACGGATCGTATGGCCCGCGCCGCCGCGACCCATGCGGGATGGCGCCATATCTCCTACCCGGTATGGGGTTGGACCCTCCCCCCCGACCGGGAACTCGATGACAGCTCCACCAATGGCTGGCGCCTCGACATCTCCCCGGTCCTACTCTCCAAATGCCGCGCCATCGCCGCTCACCGCTCCCAACTCGGTCTGATCATCACCGACGATCCCAATGGTTTCGAACTGCCATCGGATCTGATCTACATCTTTGAACGCCCGTTCGAGGTTTATTCGCGACAATGACAAATGGCCGTTCACAATCGCGCGACGCCGCCCATTTCGACCGCATCTATGCGGGCCGCGAAGACCCCTGGAATTTTCGCGGCAGCCCCTATGAGCGTGAAAAATACAACGCCACGATCGTCGCTTTGCCCCCGCGCCATTTTGCAAAGGCGCTGGAAATCGGCTGCTCGATCGGCGAACTGACCCGTTTATTGGCGCCCTCCTGCGGCCGGATCCTCGGTCTCGACATATCCGAAGCCCCCATCGCCACCGCCCAACGCCTGAGCGCTGGTTGCGACAATGTCACCTTCCGGCGCATGACAGTCCCCGCCGAATGGCCTGATGGAACATTCGATCTGATTGTACTGTCCGAGGTGCTTTACTTTCTCGCACCGCTCGATATTCGCACGCTCGCCGATCGTATCACCGCCAGCCTGCATCCCGGCGGCGTGGTTTTACTGGTGAACTATCTGGGCCACAACGAAGGCGATCCACTCACGGGCGACGATGCCGCCGAGACCTTCATCGTCGAAATGGGTGAGCGTATGAGCCAGGATTTGCGCGGCCACCGCGACAGTTTCCGAATCGACCGATTAGTGAAAATCACCCCGCCGCCGAAAACACTGGCAACCACACGATAATCCGCGTCCCCTCCCCCAAAACGCTTTCAATCGCGAAATGACCGCCCGATTGTTCCGCGAAATCCCGCGCCATCGCCAGGCCCAACCCCGTCCCCTCACCTTTCGGCTTCGTCGTGAAAAACGGTTCCGTCACCTTGGACAATGTTTCCGCACTCATGCCCGTGCCGGTATCGATCACCGATACCCTCACGTAATCCCCTGTTGTATGCACAGGCGTGCCCAAAATCGCCTCGAGCTGTATGACACCGCCATCCGGCATCGCGTCCCGCGCGTTGACCGCGAGATTGATTAAAACCGTCTCGAGCTGACTCCGATCGGCGCGTATCGCGGGCATGTCCGCGGCGGCCGAAATCTCGACCTGATAAGATCGGCCGAACGTGATCTGCACGATATCACGTACCGTAACGAAAACCTCCCCGACCGAGACTTTCTCCACCCGCAGCTCATCCCGCCGCGCGAACGCCAATAAACGCCGTGTGATCGCCGCCCCGCGGTCGACGCTTGCTTCCATTTCCGCGCCAAGCGCCGCGATCCGCGGACCATCCTGCGCGTGACGAAGGATCAGCCTGATCCCCGCGCCGAATGTTTGGAGCACATTGTTAAAATCATGCGCGATGCCGCCCGCCAACTGCCCCAAAGCCTGCAATTTTTGCGCCTGTGCCAGCCGGGACTGAGCCGCCTCGCGCTTGGCGACCTCTTGTCGCACCCGCACCACCAATTCATCATTCAGTTGCTTGCGGCTTTCCGCCAGCGACCGCTGTTCATCGATATCGGTGCAAGTGCCGATCCAACGCAAATCCCGCCGCGGCGCGTCTTCCACAATCACACCACGCGCGCGAAACCACCGCCACGCACCGTCACGGTCTCGAATGCGGTAATCAAGATCGTACGCTCCTTCCAACTGCGTCGCCTTAAACCACGCATCCGACGCGGCCGACCGATCGTCGGGATGCAGCGCCGACAGCCAGCCAAATCCCAGATGCGTGGCCGACGGTTCGCCGGTGAACTCCACCCATTGCGGACTGACATAATCCCAGAACCCGTCGGAGCGGCAGGACCACACAAGCTGCGGCATCGCCTCCACCAGCGCGCGCCAGCGGGCCTCGCCTTCCCGCTGAGCGTCCTCCGCCCGCTTGCGATTGGTGACGTCCAAAAGGAAGACGATCACCCCGACAATGTCATGACTTTCGGCGCGGTCCGGAACGGTGATGCACAGGATCGACCGGGTTCCCAAATGCGCGAACCGGATCTCCGTTTCCACCTCGACCGTTTCCCCGGCCAGGGACCGGTCGAACCACGGTTTCATATGGGTGAACGCGGTCTCGCCATTCAGTTCGGCCGCGGAAAGACCCACGAGCTGATCCGGCTCCCTGCCCAAACTCTCCGCGAACCCGCGATTGGCGTAAACACAATGATACGACGCGTCATACCGCGCCAGGGAGAACGGCGCCGCATCCGTTACGGTTCTCAATCGTTCCTCACGATGACGCAAACCGATTTCCGCCGCGCGGCGCAGCCGGCCAGCATCGCGCAAGGCCGAGGCCACGTCATCGACTTCCCGAATGCGAATGACCGAATCCTCGGGATCGATATCGCGGGCGGCGGCCAGTTCGCGCACCGGCCGCTCGATCAGGCTGGCCATCCACGTTGCGAGCAAGAGCCCGCCAATGACGATCGCCAGCCCGACGCCCGCCAACGGGACAGCCCAACGCCAAAACGGCCGCCATACCTCATCGGCCGGAACACCGATCCCAACAGACCAGCCGGAAACCGGCGAATGCACAAACCCGGTATAAAATGACCCGCCTTCGAGCGAGGTCGTCGGGACCCATCCCTCCGGCAACCCATCCATCGCGTCACGCCAGGATTTTCCCGCCACTTTCCCAACGAACGCGTCATTATTGGCGGTGCGCTGAACGAACACGCCGTGACGATCCAGCACGCCGCCTAACCATCCCTCCGGCAACCGCTGATTTTTCCAAAGCTCCTGGATCCTGGCGAATCGGACGTCGGATACCAGAATATAACGCGACCCGTTTCTGATCGCCACCGGCACAAAAACCTTGACGACTGATCGCTTCGATAATGCATCTAAATAAACCCGCGATACCCGCCATTGACCATCCCCCACCACCATACGAAAATCTTCTTGGGCTCCAAATCCAGAAACCCGCGGTTCGGAGGTCAGTAATACCTCCCCCGACAAGGAAGCGAGCGTCACGGACGCCCCGATCAACGAAGCCGCCTCCATCATCCGATCACGAAAATTCACAAGATCGCCGTTTTGCAGGCTTTCCGCCGCGCCAAGTGCTTCCAACCCCTCGCGATCGTCATCGAGATGGGTGTCGATCGCCGCGGACACCGCCCGCGTCACGGCGGTGACATCCCGCCCAAAAGTCTCGACCTGCGTTGAGACAACCCGGGAGCCAAGCAAAGCGACAAATAATAACAAAGGCAGGATCGAGGCTAAACTGACAAATATGAGACAAAGCTTGAGCGAAATCTGCGCGGGTCGTCGCGGCCGCCGGAGCAAAAGTCCTTCAGGACCCGGAATATGGTCAACCCCATCGCTCATGTCGTCTCCCAGCCTCACGGTCACTTTCAAAAATGATCCGAAAGTCGTAAACGATTAGCCGGGATATGCCAAATCAAAGAGTTTTCCTTAGTACAAAGACAACACCAGCCTGAATCCCAAACCACGCCGGGCCCCTCATGCGATCCAGCCGGCCCCGCGGATCAAACCATTTCCACTTCGCTTTGGTTCCCACCAATAACGCGATTTTTTTGGAACCTTCCGGCGGCCAGCCCGTTGAAGCGCCAACCCAAAATGAATCGAGCCGCGCATGATATACCCGGATCACTCAGAAATCCGGGTATCGTTTTGGTTTCGCGCCCGCCGCCACGCCAACCCTGGGCGCGTATACCCGGATTTCCACGAAACCC
>JAYVXQ010000101.1:0-7411 GCA_043785025.1 Acetobacteraceae bacterium | reverse complement strand
AGGCCAGCAGCGCGGACATCAAAACAGTCAAACACCAGGCTGGTCGCGGACAAGTCATGCCAATCCCCCGCCGCGAAACGCGCGGCTCAGAAAAAGCGCATCCCGTTATCCGGCGATCGCGCCCAACGCGGACATGGCCTCCCCCAGAGCGAGATCAACGACCACGAACAGCACCGCGGTCAATGCCCCCACGTTCAGCGTCAACCGGGTCGCATACCATTCCAGCCAGAACGCCCATCCGATGCAGACCAGCAAAGTGACCTCACTGACGATCGCGGGCGCGCCAAGCGGGTTGGGTAGGCTGCCGATCGCGACCAGCATGTTCTCGATCACCGAACAATAAGCCCAGACGGCGATGAACCGCGGCCATGCCGCCTGCTTTCCCAGTCGTGTGGCCAAAGCGTGGGATATGACGACGAACAGCAGCCATGAGACCAGGAATTGCGCCAGGAATCGCCCCTGCGCCATCGCGAGACTGACCTTTGGCACCCTGCTCGACTGGCTCCAGTCCAGCAGGCGCAGCCCCATGATGGCCGGCAGGCACAGTGGAATAGCCCAGAAGGAACGGATCACGGCGCGCCGGTCATTCTCCACCATGCCGCCGCCCTCGGCCCGCCCCAGAGCCAGAAATACCGCGCCCCGCATGCCCGTGGTGACCGCCGTCGCGACACTCATTTATGCGTGCCGCCGAACAAGGATGGGATCACGACCAGCACCATCGTGCCGAGATTGACCCCCGCCACGAACCATCCGGCGCGTCCAGCGGAGAGTGCCAGTCCGTGGCGTGCGACGAACCAGTTCAACCACAACGCATAGCCGGCGAGACCGACAA
Source organism: Acetobacteraceae bacterium (assembly GCA_043785025.1). GTDB lineage: Bacteria > Pseudomonadota > Alphaproteobacteria > Acetobacterales > Acetobacteraceae > Rhodopila. The sequence goes on along the minus strand of JAYVXQ010000101.1, from coordinate 6,579 downwards.
TCAGCAATTTCATGCCGCCTCGGCCGGTTACCCCGGACGCCTGCAGAAAGGTCAGGGTCGTGATCAGGATCATGGCGACGACCGGTAGCAACCACTGACACCAGTTAAACGCGACGATGTAACGGCCCCAGAACGCTTCCCGCCCCCAGTATCGCGCCAACTCGTGCGACAGCACCGACGGCGCCAGCAATGCCACCGATGGCGCCAACAATCCGCCCAACGCGCGTCCGGACTCGCCCTGAGTGAACGCCTCGACCGCGGCACCCGCCATCAAACCGAATCCGGGGATCAGGCTGCCAAGAATGGCACGCGGTGAATCGCCAAAACAATTCATCCCCTCGGCGCGCCCCCGGGCGATCAACGACATGCCGCGCAGGATCGCGCGGATCGACCCCCTCTGTGCGGTCCCGGACGATCCGTTGGGCGTCAACGTCATTCCAAAAACGCTGCGATCACGTTATGATAGATCCGCGCGAGGTCCCGCAATTCGGCGACCGGCACCCGCTCATCCGTCTGGTGCATTGTCGCCCCCACCAATCCAAACTCCGCCACTGGGCAATAATTCGCAATGAATCGCGCGTCGGAGGTTCCACCACCGGTGTCCAGCTTCGGATCCACGCCAGTGGCGGCGGTAATCGCTTTTTGCAAAATCTCCACCATCGGACCCGGTTTCGTCACGAACGACTCGCCCGAGATGACGGCCTCGACCTCGCAGCGATCCGCGTATTTCGCCATCGTCGCGCGAACCCAGGCGATCAGGGAGGCGCCAGTGTGTTTGTCATTGAAACGAATGTTCAACGCGGCCCGCGCCGAGGGCGGAATGACATTCGTCGCCGTGTTACCGACATCGATGCTGGTGAGGCCCAACGTCGACGGCTCAAACCAATCCGTTCCGGCATCAATCGGGGCGGCGATCAACGCCTGCAACGCTGATACCAGCCGGTGAACGGGATTATCGGCGCGATGCGGATAGGCGACATGGCCTTGCGTGCCATGCACCTCGATCTTGAAATTCACGCTGCCGCGGCGGCCAATTTTCACCATGTCGCCAAGCTTCACCGGGCAGGTCGGTTCGCCGACCAGGCAAAAATCGGGAATTTCGCCGCGTTCCTTCATCCACGCCAGCACCTTGACCGTGCCGTCGATCGCGGGTCCTTCTTCATCGCCGGTAATGAGGAAACTGATCGAACCCTTGGGCGGCCCGTTTTCTAGATGTTGGGCGACCCCCGCGACGAAAGCGGCGATCGCGCCCTTCATGTCGCAGGCACCGCGGCCGTATAAAACCCCGTCCCGGACCTCACCGCCGAACGGATTGTCGCGCCAGTTCACGTTGCCCACCGGAACGACATCCGTATGGCCCGCGAAACACAGATGCGGCCCCCCGGTGCCAAGGCGTGCATAAATATTCTCGATCTCGCCAAAGCGCAGCCGATGGATGGTGAACCCCAGGCGGACCAACGCCTCGGCCAGCACGTCCTGCGACCCGCCATCGGAGGGCGTCACCGACTGGCACCGGATCAACGCCTGTGCCAGCGGCAGCGGATCGGACAGGCCGGTCAATCGCGCAGCAATTCGTTGATGGAGGTCTTGGCGCGGGTTTGCGCGTCGACGATTTTGACGATGACGGCGCAATACAGCGACGGCCCAGGAGAACCATCCGGCAGGGGTTTGCCGGCCAGCGATCCCGGCACCACGACCGAATAGGACGGGACCCGGCCCATGTGAATTTCGCCAGTGGCCCGATCGATGATCTTGGTCGACGCCCCGATGAACACGCCCATCGACAGCACCGCGCCTTGCTCGACGATCACGCCTTCCGCGACTTCCGAGCGCGCGCCGATGAAGCAATCATCCTCGATGATCACCGGATTGGCCTGCAACGGTTCCAGCACGCCACCGATGCCGACACCGCCGGACAAATGGCAATTGGCACCGATCTGGGCGCAACTGCCGACCGTGGCCCATGTATCGACCATCGTGTTGGCGCCGACACGGGCGCCGAGATTAACGAAACTGGGCATCAACACAGCACCTGGCGCGATATAGGCGGATTTGCGCACAACGGCGCCGGGCACCGCGCGAATGCCGGCTTCCTTGAACCGGTTCGGCCCCCAATTGGCGAACTTCATCGGCACCTTGTCCCACACCGGCGCGCCGCCCGGCCCCTGCATCGGCGCCGAGTCGGTCAATCGGAACGACATCAGCACGGCCTTCTTCAGCCACTGATGAACCTGCCACACCCCGTTGGTCTTCTCTGCGACACGGACCGAGCCGTTGTCCATGGCCTCCAGCGCGGCTTCGACCGCGTCGCGCGCCTCGCCCTTGGTCGAGGATGACAGGGTGTCGCGGCTTTCCCACAGGTCTTCGATGGGTTTTTGCAGGCTGTTCGCGGCCATGAGCGGGCGTTCCCTGATTGTTAAAGCGGGGGGTCTGGTTCGGCGGCGGAAATTGGGCGGGCAAGCGAGGGATGTCAACGCCGCGCGCCTGACGAAACCGGTCGTTCAACCCGCCGACGGCAACCCGGCCACCATCGGTCCGGCCGGCCCTTGCCGCCGTTGCGATAACATCCGCCGTGCGGCTTCCGGCCGCCCCGCGCTGACATAGGCTTTCAATAACGTGAACTCCACGAGATCACGTTGTGCCCGGCTGCCGCCGATCCGCTCATGCTCGGCCGCCACGGGTTCGATCGCGTCGATCGCTCCGGCGTAATCCTCTCGCAAGAACGCCGAGAAGGCGCGCGCCAGCGCGGGCACCACGGGGCCCGAGGGCAGGCGGCCCAACCCTTCCATGTCCTTCATTTCCCGCAGGCGGGCCTCCAGCGCCGCGCCATCCCCGGCGACCGCGTCAGCCAGCGCGATATGCGCGTCGGCGAAGGCGAGAGCGGCGCGGGGAAACATTTTATGCGCGAACTCCACCAGCACGCGCCACTGCGCCGGATCGCGCGCGCATCCCGACAGCTCCGCGCGCCATAAAAACGCGACCGAGTCGGTCAGCGCGTTCAACGGCGGCCCCCAGGTCGCGGCGGGCGCGACGGCGTCGTTGTAAATCCGAAATGCCTCCCCGGCGTCGCCGGTTTCCAGTGCGGACAAGGCCAGATGCCAACTGATATGACAGTGCAACTGCCCGTCGCGCGCATAGGTCGACAGCCACGCGGTCAAATAGTCGCGCGACGCCGCCTGTTCGCCGTCCTCGTAATACATATGCGCGCGGATATGGACGCCATGGGCGTTGAGCGGATAGCGCGCCAAAGCCGCCTCGATCCGCGGCCGCGCGGTATCGCGAAAGCCCAGTTCCAATTGGGCGAAGGCGTATTGGGTGTTGAACCACCAATCGTCGCCGTAATGCGTGGCGAACCCGTCCAGCAGGTCCAACTGCTCTTGCTCCCGGCCCGCGCGGCCGGAAAAGCCGATCAGACCGAACACCGACGTGCAGGGGCTCAGCACCATCGCGTCTCTGGGCCACTCCGCCAAATGCGTTTTCGCCGCGGCCACGGCGGCGTCGCCCTGACCCGAGAGGACCAGATCATAGAAGGCGAGATACGATGCCTCCCGCGCCGGCACGCCAGCCGCCGCCGCTTTCGCCGCCGCGCGTGCCGCCTGCGCCTGTGGCATCTCCGCGCGCAATTGATGCGACCGGGCCTTGCCCGCGTGCGCTAATCCGAACCCCGGATCGGCGGCGATCGCGCGATCGAACGCCTCGACCGCGCCGGGATACCCTGAGAAAATCAGATCGCAGCCCTCGATATAAGCCATTTGCGCGGCGTCCGACGACGTGGACAGCGCCAGTCCATAGCGATCGGTCAGCATCGATTTCCTCCACACAAGACGCGTTTCAGCCGCGATTATCGTCGGGATCCGCGGAGGCGTCCTTCGCGAGCTCGTCCGGCGCGCGCGACGATCCCGACAGGAACAGCGCGATATCATGCGCCCGTCCCAACGCCTGATCGAGCGAGGCCATGGTGGCTGACAGGTCGTCGGATGTATCCCGCTCGAACGCGCGCATGGTCCACGTCCAAACGGCCGTCAGACCCTTGATCAGCAGCAAACCGCGCACGCCGTTGACCGGTTGACCGGCTGCTTCCAGCATCCAACGCATCGCCCGCCGCGTTTCGCACAGCAGGATCAGAGCGAGGCCCGGGTCAGCGGGCAGATGGCGCAGCAGCGCACGGATCCCCTCGCGATGCGGCTTCATGGCGTCGAACCGGCCCATCAGCAGGTCGAATAACTGGTCCCGAACAGGTCCGTCCTGTGTCGCCGCGCGCAGAGCCGCCCGATCCAGCAGCACGCCGAACCGGATCAACAAAGCCCGTTTGCCGGAAAACCGGGCACGCACCGCGTCCAGCGGCAATCCCGCGTCGCGTGCGGCCGCCACGATCGTCATCCCAGCCCATCCGCGCGCGGCGGCGAGCCGGAAGGCGGCGGAGATTAAAGCCTGATCGAATGTGTCGTCGCTCATGGGATCCATCGCGGGAAGTTTGATCGGTCCCGCGTCCGGCTTCAACCCGCCAGTTCGCGTGACCGGATGGTCGCGGCGGCGATCGCCTCGCTCAGCGCCGCGGGCATCGCGCCGGGGGCCATCAATACTTTCAATGCCGCCTCGGTCGTGCCTTGCGGACTGGTCACCGCTTTGCGCAAATCCGCGGCGCTTTCCGTGCTCGCGGCCAGCAAAGCACCCGAGCCCGCGACCGTCTGCCGCGCCAGAATCCGCGCCAAATCCGGCGCGATTCCTTGTTCGATCGCCGCCTGTTCCATCAACTCGGCCAGCAGGAAGACATAGGCCGGACCGCTGCCCGACACCGCCGTGACCGGATCCAGCAGCGCCTCATCATCGACCCATTCCACGAGGCCGATCGCACTCAGAAGATCGCCGCACAGGGCGCGCTGCGCTGGCGTGACATGAGCATTCGGCGTCGCGACGGTGATACCCTGACGCACGGCCGCCGGCGTGTTCGGCATCGCCCGCACGATCGCGGCCGTCCCGCCGACCAACCCCTGGATTCCGCCAATGGTGCGGCCCGCCATGATCGAAAGAAACACCCCCAAGCCCGCGAACCGCGCGTAAGCGGGCAGAGCCTGCGCCGCGGTCTGCGGTTTCACCGCCAGAATGATGCCCGCCGGCGTGAACCCAGCGGGCACCAAACCGAGATCATCCACCACCGTCAGATCCGCGCCCGCGTTTCGACGGGCTTCCGGCGCGGGATCCACGGCGAACGACGCGGCCAGCCCGCGTTCCCGCCAGCCCGCGAGCATCGCACTCCCCATCCGGCCGCAACCGACCAGCAGCAAAGGCGGGATTTGGCTCATGCCTCCCCCACGCAATCCAGCATCGCCGCGTCCAGCGCGTCGGAGGCCGACTTGCCGCCCCACAGCACGAATTGAAACGCGGGGAAGAATCGCTCGCATTCGGTGATGGCGATGTCGATCATATCCTCCAGGCTCTCCGCCGAGGCGCCGGGCGCGCCACGCAACAGCACGGCGTGGCGGTAGACCGGATTGCCGTCCTCCCGCTCGATCCCGAAATGACCGATCCACAGCCGCTCGTTGGCCAGAGCCAGCAATTCATACAGGCTCGTCCGTTGTTTCTCCGGCACTTTCAGGTCGAAAGCGCAGGTGAAGTGCATGGTGCTGATATCGTGCGACCAGTTGAAATACAGGACATAGTCGCACCAGCGTCCCGGCGCCTCAGCGACCATTTCGCCTTCGCCGCGGCGGTCGAAAGCCCAATCATTGGCCGCGATGATCTGCTCCATGATATCCAGAGGATTAGCGGCGACGTCGCGCGCGGCGGTCAAGGAAGCCGACATTGTGGGTCTCCCATCCAGAGGAAGGCCTTATCGTGATGTGGTCACCGGCCCCAACTGTGTCAGGGAATCGAGAAATTCTGAATTCCCATGGGGTTGGCCACGGTTGGTAGCCTATAGAGGTGTCGCGCCGCGCCGCAAGAGCTTGATATCCGAAGCGGCGAAACGTCACGACTATCCTTTCATCGGTCTGGTTGCGGCGCGGTTTCCAGACCCTTCAGGCGGGCCTCGATCACCGACATCCGCTCCTCCAGCGCCGCCACCCGCGCTTCGGCGGTTTCCTGCCCATCGCGCGCCCGCGCCGCCATCTCCGCCATTGCGTCGTGGTCCTCTCGCCGCACCAGATCCAACGCTCTGATCGCCTCGTCCAGGCGGGCGCGGATGATCGCCTCGATCTCCTGACGCAAGCCCGTCAGGGCTGAAATCGCGCCACCGGCCACACCGGCGAGGTCGTCGAAGAAACGCGGGCGGTCGTTCACGGTTGAAAATCCTTGTTACACATGGCCTGTATCGAACCCCCACGGCTTTCGCGCGCTAACCCCCATGGCTTTCGCCCGGTCGAGGGGCCTTCTATAACCCACCGCCATGATCCTGGTCACCGGCGGCGCCGGCTTCATCGGCTCGAACTTTGTTCGCCGCACCCTCGAAGACGCCTACGCGGGGCTCGAGGGCGCCGAGGTTGTCGTTCTGGACGCTCTCACCTATTCGGGCAACCTGGAGAACCTGGTGTCTGTCGCCGATTCGCCGCGGTACGGCTTCGTTCACGGCGACATCCGCGA
>JAYVXQ010000100.1:0-7448 GCA_043785025.1 Acetobacteraceae bacterium | reverse complement strand
TGGGCCGATATCCTTTGGACATGTGTTTGTTTCCTATCGATGTGGTTTTTCGCCGAGTTGGGCGGCCAGTACGGGCTCCATCGCCGCCGCCATCAGCGCCTGTCCTTGGGCCGAGGGGTGCAAGGGCGGCTCGGGCGGGCGGAGTTTCGGGTCGAAGAACAGGTCGCGGTTGAGCGCGCCGCCGCGCATGAAGACGTGGCCGACGTCCAGGAAGGTCACCACCGGGTCGCGGGCGTAACGATCCTCCAGGCCGCGGTTGATGGCCCAGGTGGTTTCAGTTGCCCACTCGGATCGTTCCGAGGGGAGAACGCCCAACAGCAGGATGCGGGTCGCGGGCAGGCGGCGGCGTAATTCGCCGATGATGGCGTCGATGCCAAGCAGGGTGTCGGCGGCGGACCAATGCAGGCGTCCGAGATTATTGGCGCCGATCAGGATGACCGCGACTTTGGGGCTGATGCCCTCGACCTCGCCGTTCTGGATGCGCCACAGCAGGCTGGCGGTGGTGTCGCCGTTGAAGCCGAGGTTGACGGCGTTGCGGTCACCGTAGAAGCGGCGCCAGACCGGGGCGAACTGGCGCCATTCCTCGATGCCATCACGCTCCCAGTCCTGGGTTATGGAATCACCGAGGAAGATCAAATTGGGGCGGTCGCGGCGGAGTTCGATCAGCTTGGCCTGATGGCGTTCGCGCCACCATTTGAGGTCGTTACGCGCGATGGGCGTGGCGGCGAGCACCTGCGCGGCGCTGGCGCGCGGGATGGCGGCGAGGGCCAAAGGGGCGGCGAGCAGGAGGCGGCGGGTGATGAGTTGGCGGGTCAAATCTGGACTCTCGTCGGGCTGTGTCGTCGGGCTGTGTCGTCGGACTGACTCGTCGGGTTGGGCCGTCGGTGTGTCTCGCCGGTGTGTCTCGCCGGGTTGGGCCGGAAGTTTAATCGGCGAAGCGAGACGCGCAATGCGGCGGTCTCATTTGACCTATGCCGGTTGGGGGTCAACGTCTATCGTCCCCGGAAACGCGGGACGGGATGGATGGACGACGGCGCGGCCGGAAGGACCAGGGAGTATCGGTTGGCCAGGCCGGCGTCGCCCGAGGACTGGACCGCTTATCACGACATTCGCCGCAGGGTCGCGTTCGAGGCGGGCGAGGACGTCGAGGACGATCCGGAGGAGCGGGCGGCGGGCAATCATCCGCTGTTGCTGAAGCGGGGGACGACCTCGGTGGGCACGATCCGGGTCGATAGCCTCGCGAATGGGGACGCGGCGTTCCGCCTGGTCGCGGTGGATCCCACGTGGCAGCGGGAGGGTCACGGGCGGGCGTTGCTGCGGGAGGCGGAGGCGTTCGCGCGGGCGATCGGGTGCCGCCGGGTGGTGGTCTATGCGACGCCCGAGGCGGCGGGGTTTTACGCGGCGGCGGGGTATAGCGAGGACGAGTTCGACGAGAATTACTTTGGCGGCATCGTGCAGATGGTGAAGCCGCTGCATTACGCCGGGTTTAGTTTGGATGAGGTGGAGCAATAAGGAGGCGCGGATGTGGTGGTGTCGACCGGAAATATATTGGGTTCGCGGATAAAAGCGACTAGCGTCGTATCATGAGTTACGCACTGAAAACCCCGCTTTATATGACCGTCGCGGAGTTCCTGGCCTGGGACGCGCCGGAGGGCCACCGCTGGCAACTCGTCGATGGGGAGCCCGTGGCCATGGCGCCCACCAGCCGCACGCACGGCATGATCCAGAATGAGATCGGACGGCTGATCGGCAATCATTTGGCCGATGCCGGGGGTGACTGCGCGGCCATCACGGCGCCGGGTGTCATTCCACAGGTTGCCGCGAACGAAAATTTTCTGATTCCCGACCTCGCGGTCACCTGCACACGCTATGAGACGGAAGAATACGACCTGTCCAATCCGGTGTTGATCATCGAGGTCTTGTCACCGTCGAATCGCGCGCAAACCCGGCGGAATGTCTGGTCGTTCACGACGATCCCGAGTTTGAAGGAGATCCTCATTCTTAGCAGCACGGCGATCCGGGCGGAATTACTGCGGCGGAATGACGCCGGGCATTGGCCGGCGGCGCCGCTGATCATTGAGGACGGCGATATTCACCTCGACAGCATCGGGTTCACGGTTTCGCTGGCGTCGATCTATCGGACAACGCGGTTCGCGGCGGTGTGAACCGCGGTCGGACCGCGATCGGTTCACATTGCCCCGATCGCACTCTGGTTCGTGATTTGGCGAGGGAGCTTCACGCTTCAGGTTGAGGCGAACCCGAGACGATTGTTCTCACACCCGGTAAACCCGTTTCGCGTTGTCCTGAAACACCCCGCGCCGCTGCTCGTCCGTCATCCGGAACGGCAGCGCCACGGCGGGGTCATCGAAGTCCCAGTGCGGATAATCCGTCGCGAACAAAATGCGGTCCCAGCCGATCCAGTCCAGAACCTCGGCCATTTGCACACGGGGCTCCGGTTCTTCAATCGGTTGCGTGGTGAACCAGACGTTGGAGCGGATGTATTCCGAGGGCGCGCGTTTCAGATGCGGCAGTTCCTGCTTCAGCTTTCTCCATTGCGCGTCGAGCCGCCAGCCCAATGAGGCAGCCCATGCGAGGCCGCCTTCGATGAGAACGACTTTCAACGACGGGATGCGTTCGAACACGCCTTCGAGGATCAGGCTGGTTAGCACGGCTTGTTGGGCCATGGAGTGGCCGACCATCTCCTCGATGTAATACGACGCCCATCCGCTGGTGGTGTTGGCCCATCCGCCATTGCCGAAGGCGTGGATGCCGACGGGCATGCCGGCGGCGGCGGCGGCTTCGTAGATTGGCCAGTACCGCCTCTGCCCCAACGGCTCATTCGTCTTGCTCAACAAAAACACCTGGGCGAAATCGGCGTCGGGGGCGCGGCGTTCGATTTCACGGACGGAGGCGGCGGTGTCTTCAAAGGGGATCACGACCGAGGCGCGCAGGCGCTTGTCCTGGCTGGTCCACTCAGCTTTCTGCCAGTCGTTGGTGGCGCAACAGATCGCGTTCGACAAATCGACGTTTTGCGCGCCCTGGCCGGAGGTCAGCGGATTCAGGATCCCCAACGCCACGTTGTTGGCGTCGAGATGCTGTTTTTGCATGAAGGCGAGGTCGCTGCCGGGGGAGCCTCCCGTGGGGGTGAAGGCGTCGCGGCGGGCGGCTTGCGGCTGGCCCTTGGGATAGGCCGAGCCTTTCTCCCACGGCTGGCGATAGGTGATGCCGAACGCGTCGCAATGGTCGCGCCATTGTTGCGACAGATAGGGATACAGCGCCTTGCTGATGCCGCCGATGCCGGCACCTGGCGGGCGGGGATGCACGTCGCCATCGGCGATCGCGAGCTTCGAGGCGTTGACCGGCTGGATGCCTGAGCGGTTCAGAACGTCCACATTCATGACGCGGTCTCCCTGAATGATGTCTTCGTCATCGTTTCGCGCAGCCTAGGATACGTCCGGAGCGGATTGTCCGCCATGATCTTTTTCGCGAGGCCCGGATCGATGCCTTGGGGCATGGCGGCCAGCCCCTCAAACTGCCAGTGCGGGTAGTCGGTGGAGAACAACAAAATCTCGTCCGAGCCGATATGTTCCATCAGGCGGGCCATGCCGCCATCGGCGTCCGGCGGGGCGTCGAAAGGCTGGATCGTCAGGCGGACTCGGTCGCGGATGATCGAGGATGGCGGGTCGGACACCCAGGGCACCTCGCTGCGCAGGCCTTTCCAGTATTTGGTCAGGCGCCACATGTAAGCGGGCAGCCAGCTGACGCCGGATTCCATGAGGACGACGGTCAGCGCGGGGAATTTGGTGAACACGCCCTCGGTGATCAGGCTGGTCAGTTGCGATTGAAAGCTGGTGGCGACGTTGACGTATTCCTCGGTGTAGCTGCCGGGCCAGCCGATCGGGGTGGTGGCGTGTCGGTACATGCTGCCGGCGTGCAGACCGATGGGCATGCCGTGGCGCTCGGCGGCGGCGAAGATGGGCCAGTTCTGGCGGCGGCCCAGAGTGATTTCTCCGCCAACGAGCATCAGGATTTGAACGAAGCGTTTGTCGTGTGCGAGACGCTCGATCTCCCGCACCGCCAGCTCGGGGTTTTGCTGCGGGACGACGATGGAGGCGCGTAAGCGTGGATCGCGATCCAGCCAAGCGGCGGCGATCCAGTCGTTGACGGCTCGGGCGACGGCGGCCCCCATATCCTCGGAGAACGCGGCCTGCGCGCCATACAGACAGTTGCAGATGGCGAAATTTGTCTTGAAGGGATCGAGCGCCTGCGACGCCAGCATCGCCGCCGACGTAGCGGCTTTACCGGTCGCGTCCTTCCAGTCTTTTCGGAACGTCAGCGGATTGACCGTCGGATAACTGATCGTATTGAAATCGTCGATGCCGCGTCGGATCATCGTCTCCCGCCAATGATCGTCGAAATACGGCAGCAACGTCCGCAGGTCCGGCACCGTCGGATGGACGTCGCAATCCACGATCATGACGGGATCGGACATTCAGAGTTGCAACAAAATATCGTCGCCCTCGATTTTCAGTTGATAGACCTTGAGGTCTTCATCGGCGGGCGCGGACAAAGCCTTGCCGGTGCGGCAGTCGAATTGCGCGGCGTGCAGCGGGCATTCGATGCAGCCGTTTTCCAGCCAGCCTTCCGTCAGCAACGCGTATTCATGGCTGCACACGTTGTCGGTGGCGCAATATTCGCCGCCGGGGAGGTGATAGATCGCGATCTCCTTGCCGCCGATCTTCACGCCGAGGGCTTTGCCCTCCGCCACATCGGCCTTCGCCGCCGCCCGCACCCACTCATTCGCCATGGTCTTCTCCTTGATCTCGCGCGCCGGAGTGTGCCAGGGGAGCACAGGATGGCCAACCCCACGTTGGGTTCGGTATGATCGCGCGATTCAAGGTTGGAGACATCATGCGCCGCTGTGGGATGGGATTGATGGCCGCGATCGGTCTGGCGATCGGCTCGCCGGTGGCGGCACAGGTGATCTGGGACATGCCGAACGTGATTTTGAAGCCGCCGAAGTTCGATGGACCGACGGTGCAGGCGCGCCCGGACGCGTGGCCGCGGTTGGATCCGGGCGCAATGCTGTGCCGGTCGGAGGCGGATTTGCTGCGCCTGGCCGCGTTCCGCCGGAAGGAAATATCGGATCGGCCAAACTGTTTGGTGATCCGCCAGGCGACGCCGATTCAGATCGTGAAGCGCGCGGGTCCGGGCCGCACTCAGGTGGCGTTGAGCGAGGCCGCGGACCAAAGTGGCTGGACCGATGCGTGGCTGCCGGAGAAGGCGCCTCCGTCGGGCGGGCGCGGCGTGACGATCCGTTGAATTTAAAGGAATTCGAGCGATGACATCCCCCCTGCCCGCTTTGTGTTTGATCGCGGTTCCCGGACGGCGGCGGCGCACGATCGAGATGTGCCAGGAGGCGGAGCGGCGCGGGTTCGCGGGGGTTTACTCGCCGTCCCCGTTCGGCAACATGTCGCTGTGCGAGGCGCTGGCGTGGAACACGCATTCCATGCCGTTCGGCACCGCGATCGCGCCGATCTATCAGCGGACGGTGATGGATTTCGCGCAGAGCGCCGCGGTGATGCATGAGGTTTCCGGCGGGCGGTTCCGGTTGGGCATCGGCATCGCGCATGGGCCGTCGCATATCCGGATGGGCGTGACGCCGGGCAAGCCGTTGGGCGATACGCGGGCCTTCATCGAGAAGTTCCGCGCGCAAGAGGGGCTGGGGGATTTGCCGCCGATCATCGTGGCGGCGCTGCGCAAGAAAATGGTCGCTCTGGCGGGCGAGCTGGCCGAGGGCGTGGTGTTCGCCAATGTCTGCCTGTCGCACATGGCGGAATCGTTGTCGGCGCTGCCGGCGGCGAAGCGGAACGATCCGGCGTTCTTTATCGGGAATATGATTCCGACCTGCATCAGCGACGATGAGGAAGCCGCGAAAGCGGTCAACCGGCGCACGCTGACGGGATACGGGTTCCTGCCGAATTACCGGAATTATTGGAAAGAGGCGGGCTACGTCGAGGAGATGGAGGCGATCGAGACCGCCATCGCCGAGAACCGGCGGGAGGATGTGCCGAAGTATTTCTCCGACAAATGGCTGGCGGATAATACGCTGTATGGCTCGGCGGCGAAGGTGCGGGACGGGGTCGAAGCGTGGCGGGCGGCGGGGGTGCATACACCGGTTCTGGTGCCGTCCTCGGCGGCGGGGAATCAGATCAAGGCGGTTGAGGAAGTGTTCGCGGCGTTTGCGTGACGCGGTTGGCCCAGGCGGCATCGCCGCTTGGGTTGGTGACGCGCGCGTCGCGGCGGTTGAAACGTTTCGATCATTTGTCTCTTTGGTAACCATGCTGTCATAAGCGAGGTTTCGCGATCCTTTCCGGGATCGCCGAACCGCCTGGGCGGAGTTTCAGCGCGTGGCGGCGGGCGGAAACGAACTGGCAAGGGTCGGATGGTAAAAGGCGGATGACGGCGTGACCACGCCGGTTCCATCCCCCTCCCTTCGAAACGATCGTGATGCCTGCTGTGAAATCCGCCTTCCGGGCCGCCATCGTGGTGGTGTCGATCGTGATCCTGCTCCATGCGCGCGGGGTTCAGGCGCAGAACCTCATTCAAAATGGAACCTTTTCGACACCGAATGTCGGGACCGCCTGGTCGCTGTTTCAAAACGGCGATGTGCCCGGATGGACCAGCAATAATAATGAAATCGAGATCGACTACCAGGCGGTGGTCATGCCGTCATTTTATAAAAATACGCCTGGCAATAGTTTGGAAGTGAATGGCACCGCGTTCGACTCGATTTCACAGACCCTCAACGGTCTGAAGCCGGGTGGGCTGTACGTGCTGAGTTGGGGATATGGCGATCGTCCCGGCGGAGGGGGAAATTATCAGTTGAATGTGTCGTTTGACGGCGCGTTGGTGGCGGTCAACACGGGCACCGGAAGCGGTCAGTGGACCGGCAATTCCGTGGTCGTGACGGCGGTCCGCGCCAGCGCCACTTTGATGTTCGCGGGGATCAACGCGGGGTCCAATCCGTCATATGGGAATGAGATCGCGTCGGTTTCGCTCGTCGCGGTGCCCGAGCCCGGAACCTTGGTTTTATGGGGTCCGATATTATTGTGGCTGGCGCGGCGGCGGGGTCAGGCGCGGCGCATCGCGAAGGGGCAGCGGCGGTTTTTTTCCTGACAGGCGGCGATGTCGCAGGCGGCATGCAGTCCTGGACCGCGCTCCCTGGCGAACCGCGCGAGGCCCGCCATCGCGGCGATGAAGCCGGTGTCCACGCGCTGCGTCGGCACGCGGAAATAGGCGGGCACGCCGTCTTTCAGGGCGAGGTCGCGATATTCGATATCCAGTTCGACCAGGGTTTCTGAGTGCTCCGACACGAAGGCGATCGGGACCACCAGCAGCGCGGTTTTATCCTGACCGGCGCGGGTGATTTCCTCGTCGGTGCTCGG
>JAYVXQ010000099.1:0-7490 GCA_043785025.1 Acetobacteraceae bacterium | reverse complement strand
CGATGCGATCGAAACTCGCGTTCACTGAAAACGCCAGATCGCCTTTCGTCGCGATCTCCATGATTTGCCCCATGCCGCCGCGGGTACGCCCAGGACCGCCGGATTCTGGTTTGAGCTCTTTGCGCCAGATGACGATGGGGGCGACGTTTTCGGTTGCCTCGACCGGCATTGTGCGCACGCCTGAGGGGAACGCCGTCGCGTTCAATCCGTCACTGCCGGGACGCGCGCCGGTGCCGCCGGAGTTGAATGTAATGATTTCGAAATCATCGATCACGGGCTTGTTGCCGTGTGCCTGTCCGGAGACCGATGAGCCGCCGCGCAATGGAGGGTTCCATAAAGATGAGGCGCCTTCGGCCGTCACCCGATCCGGCACCGCCTGATGCAGGCATCCCATCACCAGATCGGGTAATAAATGACCGATGACGTGACGCACCGATACGGGATAGGGGTGTGGCGCGTTCAGGATACATCCTTCGGGGATTGTCATGCGGAAGGGTTCCAGCGAAGCCCAGTTGTTGGGGACTTCAGGGGCGACGACGCATTTGAGGCCGAAACAGGCGTACGCGCGACAATACGCGGGTGGAACGTTAATGCCGCGCGCGGACAGGCCGGAGGTTCCGGCGAAGTCGACTTCGATCTCATGCTCGCGGGTGATGAGGCGGGCGGCGAGGCGCACGGGTTCCTCATATCCATCAGACCAGATTTCGTTGAGGTATTCGCCGCGCGGTAAGCGGGCGATTTCGGCCAAGGTCGCGCGCCGTGAATTATCGAAGATGAAGCTGGCGAGTGGATCGAGGCTGACCATCTCGAACTCGTCCATCATTTCCACCAGGCGGCGCGCGCCGGCGTCGTTACAGGCGCACAGCGAATAAATATCGCCTTCCAGTTCGACCGGCAGGCGGGAGCCGGCGCGCATGAAGTCGAAGAACGTTTCGTTTGGCTGGCCGCGATCGAAGCAGCGGACGATCGGGATATACATGCCTTCCTCGAACACTGACCGTCCCTCGGGGCCCATGCCGAGGCCGCCGATGTCGATCACGTGCGCGGTATTGGCGAACAGGCCGACGATCTCGCCTTTGTAGAACGCCGGACTGACCACGGTCAGATCGTGCAAATGTCCCGTGCCCAACCAGGGATCGTTGGTGATGTAATGATCGCCTGGGTTCATCACGGAGACCGGGAATTTCTTCAGAAAATGTCCTACGCTTTCCGCCATCGAATTCACGTGGCCGGGGGTGCCCGTGACCGCCTGTGCCATCATGTGGCCGTTCAGGTCGAAGATTCCGGCTGAGAGATCCCCCGCCTCCCGCACCGTCGTCGAGAAGGCGGTGCGGATCATGATGCGCGCCTGTTCCTCGACCACCGCGATCAGGCGGTTCCACATGATTTGGCGGTGAATTTGCGCGAGCGCGCTGGTTTCATGTGCCATCAGGCCGCATCCTTTACCAGTTCGATATAACCGAGGCCGTTGATCGTGCCGTGCCAGCCTGGTCCGATCAGTGTTGATGTTTCGTTTTCCGCGATGATCGCCGGTCCGACGACGCGCGCGCCGGGCCCCATGGCGGCGCGATCATGCACGGCCCATGCGAGGGTCTCACCGCTGACGGTGTCGCGCACCATTTGCGTTCGCCCTGACACTGAAACGGTGACCTGGGTGTCGCCGGGGCGCGCGCCCATGGACGGCGCCGCGGTCGTCAGGACCACGGCATAACTCATGATTTCCACATCGGAGCCGGGCACCGCGCGATCGAAGAATTTCGCGTATTCCGCCTCGTACGTCGCGCGGATTCCGGCGACGTCGTCCGCGGTCAAAACCCGGATGGGGAGGGGCACCGGAATTTCATGGCCCTGACCGACGTATCGCATGAAACCAATTCGCGTTTCGGTCAGTGCGGCGCCGAACCGTCCCTGATCGACCACGGCGCGCGCCTCGTCATGCATGGAGGTCAGCAAGGCGTTGACCGCGCCAACATCGCATGTGGACAGGCGCTGGTACAGGCTGCGCACGACCTCATAGCCGACCGGTGCCCGGAGGAACCCGATCGCGCTGCCGACCCCAGCACCCGAGGGCACCAGAACGCGCCGGATCCCGACTTTCTCGGCGAGACGGCAGGCATGCACGGGCCCGCCGCCGCCGAACGCGATCATGGTGCGCCCTTCATAGGTTTTGCCGGATTCGATCGCGTGGACCCGCGCGGCGTTTGCCATGTTTTCGTCGACGATTTCGATCACACCCAAGGCCGCCATGTCTGGGGCGAGGCCCAGACGCGCGCCGACGTCTTCCAGTAACGCGGCGCGGGCGGCGGGCACATCCAGGGCGATCGTGCCACCGGCGAAGCGCGCGGGATCATAGCGGCCCAATAATAAATTCGCATCCGTGACGGTGGGATGCAGGCCGCCGTTGCCATAGCATACGGGACCGGGATCGGCGCCGGCGCTTTCTGGTCCGACCTCGATCCGCGCCATCGCGTCGACATGGGCGATCGATCCTCCGCCGGCGCCGATCTCGACCATTTCGATCACGGGAATGCGCAGCGGCAGTCCAGAACCTTTGCGAAACCGGCCGACCCGCGCGACTTCGAACGCGCGCGCGGTTTGCGGGCGGAAATCGTCGATCAGGCAGATTTTCGCGGTGGTGCCGCCCATGTCGAACGACAGCACCCGTTCCAGGCCGCATTCGCGCGCGACATGGGCGGAGAAGATCGCGCCGCCCGCCGGTCCGCTTTCGACCAGGCGGATCGGAAACCGGCATGCCGTGTCGATGGTCGTCAGCCCGCCGCCGGACATCATCAGGAACAGCGGCGCGGTGAACCCCGCCGCTTTCAGATCGGCCTCCAGACGGCGCAAATACCGTTCCATCATCGGCTGCACGTAGGCGTTGGCGACGGTGGTCGAAAACCGCTCCCACTCGCGCATTTCGGGGGAGACATCGGATGATAGCGACACCGGAATTCCGGGCAGTTCCTCGTGCAGGATCGCGCGCACCCGCGCCTCGTGCACGGGATTGACGAAGGCGTGCAGGAGGCCGACCGCGATGCTGGTCACTTTTTCGCGTTTCAGGAGTGAAACCCAGGCGCGGACGCTGGCGTCGTCGAGGGGACGTAGAATTTTGCCGGTGTTGTCCAGCCGCTCGGCGATCGGGAGGCGCAGGGCGCGCGGCACCAAAGGTTCGGGGAGGACGATGTTCAGATCGTATTGATCATAGCGGCTTTCGTTTCCCATTTCGATGACGTCACGAAACCCCTCGGTGGTCAGCAGCGCGGTTCGGGCGCCTTTGCGCTCGATCACCGCGTTGGTGGCGAGGGTGGTGCCGTGGATGATCAGGCCGACGTCCGCGGCCGCGACGCCGGACGCGGCGAGGATGGCGCGCACGCCGGTCAGCACGCCGGTTTCGGGTGCGGCGGACGTGGTCAGGACTTTGATGGTGTCGCGGCCTCCTGGATGTTCCAATGCGACGTCGGTGAAGGTGCCGCCGATATCGACGGCGAGGCGGGCGATGGTTGGAACGGGCGGCATGGATCCTCGGCGCGATCGGTGAGGGGGACCAGTGAACGTCCGCGGTGCGCGCCTGGCAAGGGGCATCTGGGCTTCGCCCAGACCCGCCAAAGGGCGAGGCCCTTTGGGATCTAACCATTTGTTCCCGTGATGAAGGAGGGCCATCCAAAACGTATCAACGTCCGGGCAGGCCTTCCTTCATGACGGGAACAAACCCAAGGGCTACCGCCTTTGGCGGATGTCCAGAACGCAGCGCCTTCTGGGGGGTCCAGGGTGAAACCCCGATATCCGGCGCCGGGCCGTTGCCCTCGTCAACCGCGCGGCGCCAGAATGTCCTTCTGACAGGAGCCCCCGCATGACCAGTTCCGCCTTTCTGCCCGTTCACGCCATGGCGGATGCCATCGCCGCCGGCCGCCTGTCTCCGGTCGATCTGGTCGACGAATTCCTCGCCCGCATCGCCCGCCTGGAACCCCGGCTGCAGGCCTTTGTCTCGGTCAACGCCGATAACGCGCGCCTCGCGGCCCAGGGCGCGGAGGCGGCGATCAAGGCGGGCCATGCGGTGGGACCGCTGCATGGCATTCCCATCGCCATCAAGGATCTGGTGGAGATCGAGGGCCAGGTCGCGACCGGCGGCTCGGCGGCGTGGCGGGATCGGATCGCGCCGCGCACGGCCACGCTGCACCGGAAGTTGATGGCGGCGGGGATGATCAACCTCGGCAAGACGCATACGGTCGAGTTCGCCTATGGCGGCTGGGGCACCAATCAGCACATGGGCACACCGCGTAATCCCTGGGATGAGGCGGTGCATCGGGCGCCCGGAGGATCGTCCTCGGGGTCGGGCGTCGCGGTCGGGGCGCGCATGGCGCCATGGGCCATCGGGACGGATACCGGGGGATCGGTGCGCATTCCGGCGGCGTGGAACGGGGTGACCGGGTTGAAGACCACGGTCGGGCGGGTCAGCACGTATGGCGTGCTGCCGCTCAGTCACACATTGGATACGCCGGGCCCGATCACGCGGGATATCGAGGACGCGGCGTTGCTGCTGATGGTGCTGCAAGGCGCCGATCCGCGCGATCCGAAGACGATGAGCGTGCGAGATTCCGCGCCGATGCGCGATTTGCGGCGTGGGGTGCGCGGGTTGCGGTTGGGGCGTTTGCCGGTGTCGGAGCGGGCGGGCGTCGATGCCGAGGTGTTGGAGGCGTACGATCGCTCGGTCGACGCCTTGGCCAATCAGGGGGCGGAGATCGTCGATCTGGTGTTGCCCGAGGCGTTCGCGGCGTTGGGGGGATTGGTCGGGCGGATCATCTCGGCGGAGGTTTACGCAATGATCGCGGGCCTCGCCGACGATAACGCGCAACCGTTGGATCAGGATGTGCGGCCGCGGGTGCGGGCGGGGGCGGCGATTTCGGCGAAGGATTACCTGGTGGCGCTGGCGGAGCGGGAGCGGATGAAAATCGCGTTCAACGCGGCGATCGCGGAGGTGGATGCGGTGTTGACCCCAACGGCGGTGACGGCGGCGCCGGTGGTGGTGGCGATCGATCAGACGGGGTCTCCCGCGGGTTTCACGCGGTGGGTGAATTTCTATGATGTGTGCGCGGCGGCGGTGCCGAATGGGTTTACCGCGGAGGGGTTGCCGATCTCGTTGCAGATCGTGTGCCGGGGGTATCAGGAGGCGTTGGCGTTGCGCATCGGGCACGCTTACCAATCGGCGCATGACTGGCATCTGCGCGTGCCAACGCTGGCTTTGTGAGGCAAGAGGGGCGTAAGAGGGTCTCGATTCAATGGAGATCCCGCTCATGACAGACCGCCCGATCCTGGCCGCGACGATGGGGGATCCCGCCGGGATTGGCCCGGAGATTTGCGTGCGTGCGCTGCTGTCGCCCGAGGTGCGGGCGTTGTCGCGCAGTTTCGTCATCGGCGATCAGCGGATTTTGGCGAAGGCCCTGGCGGTGTGCGGGCTGGAGGCCTCGTTCAACCGGATTTCCGGGCCGGAGGATCTGGCGGACACGCCGGGGGTAATCGACGTATTGCATCAGGACAGCGCCGATCCGGTCGTACTTCAAATGGGCAAGGTGCAGGCCTTGGGCGGGCAGGCGGCCTATGCGGCGATCAGGACCTCGATCGATCTGTCCATGAGCCAGCGCGTGGCGGGCGTGGTCACCGCGCCAATCAACAAGGAGTCGCTGCAGGCGGCGAAAATCCCGTTCATCGGTCATACCGAGATGTTCGCCGAGCATACCGGCGCCACCGAGGAAATGACGATGTTCACCATCAGCGGACTGAAGATCTTCTTTCTGACGCGGCATATGTCGCTGGCGCAGGCGTGCGCGCGGATCACGGTGCCGAACGTGACCAAGGGGATCGAGCAGTGCATCAAGGCGCTGCATCAGCTGGGGTATGAGACTCCGCATCTGGCGGTGGCGGCGCTGAACCCGCATGGCGGGGAGGATGGGATGTTCGGGCGGGAGGAGATCGAGGGGATCAAGCCGGCGATCGCGGCGGCGCGGGCGCGCGGGCTGCATATCAGCGGGCCAGTGCCGGCGGACAGCGTGTTTCATCTGGCGCGGATTGGGCGGTATGACGCGGTGCTGTCGCTGTATCACGATCAGGGGCACATCGCGGCGAAGATGATGGATTTCGAGAAGACGGTGTCGGTTACCCTGGGGTTGCCGGTGCTGCGGACCAGTGTGGATCATGGCACGGCGTTTGATATCGCGGGGACCGGGAAAGCGAGTGCGGTGAGCATGATCGAGGCGATCAAGGTGGCGGCGGAGTATGCGGTGCGCGGGGTTAAGTTGGGGGAGGCTCCGGCGCGGGCGGCGGAGTAGGGGTTTTCAGGGTTTCGGGTCGCGATAAAGGTCCAGCATCGCGCGGCTTATGTCGGGGGAGGTTGGCCAGTGGCCATGCTGCTCGCCGCCGTGCGCGGTGACCTGATCGAGATGGGCTGGGTTGGGTTGGACGGGCTGGCCGTCTTTGAGAAAGAGCATGCCTTCCTGGCCGGCGGGCATGGCGCGGACGAATTGATCGGCCTCTTCCAGGGCGGCCCGGAGGGTGCGGGCGATCACGGCGCCGTCGATCGGGGTCTCGATCCGCAGGCGGTCGTAGTCGGCTTGCTGATAGCGGGCGTTGCGGCGGATTTCGGCGATCAGCCCCTCGGGCGAGAAGCCGGGGTCTTTGCCCGCGGCAGCCCAGATCACGGCGCCCAACGGAAGAATGTGAGTGTGGATGTGGAGGAGGTCGATGATGTCGCGGGGTTCGCGGCGTCCGGCGGCGGCCAGGGCCTTGTTGGTGGCGATGTCGGCGGGGTGGAGGACGTAGCCAAACAGATCATCCTCGATGGCTGGGAAAAAGCGGAAGGCGCTGTCGACGAGCCATTCCAGCAACGTGGTTTGATCGCCGTTTTTGATGAGAGCCGAATGGATGGTGGGGAAGCGGCGGGTCCAGTCGATTTGGAAGCCGGCGGTTGTGATGGTCGCGCTATCGGCGGTGACGGCGTCCTGCATCGCGGCCTCCCGGTCGTGGAACAGGTCGATGTCGGCGGAGAAGCGGGGGCCCTCGCGGGTCAGGGGGGAGGGTTCGGCGGGGTTGGTTCCTGGGTTCCGGTGGGCCGCCAGAAGGCGGAGGAGCTGGGATTGGAACTCAGTGAGCGGCACGGCACGCGGTCTCGATCTGCACGGCGAGGCGGCGGCCCTGGATGCCGCCCTCGACGCGGAGGGATTCGGTGATCGCCAGCAGATCGGCGATGGTGGGGTTGGGCACGGGACGGCTGCTCCAGAGCGCGACGGGGCCGAAGCGGCGGAAGGCTTCGTCGTAGAGAGCGCGGAGTTCGGGTGGGGCGGGGTCCATGGGCGGAGTGTAGCATGTTTCCGCGCGGGAGTTGCGATTGGGTTCGGGCATGGTAGTGTGGGGGGTCGCCGGAGCGCGGGTGTAGTTCAATGGTAGAACGGAAGCTTCCCAAGCTTCATACGAGGGTTCGATTCCCTTCACCCGCTCCA
>JAYVXQ010000098.1:0-7617 GCA_043785025.1 Acetobacteraceae bacterium | reverse complement strand
AGCGCCTGTGGTCCTGGCGCGACGAGTTCGGCAATGAAACCGTCTGGAATCGCTGGTTGGGCCGTCACATGGCCGCCGCCGGCGCCGATCAGTATTGGGCTTGGTTAACCGCCGCCTGAGGGAGGATCAACTCGTGACCGGGTCCACACCGTCAAACGCCACCGCGTAGTCCCGCAGGCGCGGAATGTCCTTCAGGATCACTTTGGCTCCATGCGTCTCGACACCCAGTTCCCGGAGGGCGGCAAAGGCGCGGGACAGGTTTTCCTGACGGCAGCCAAGGCGGGCGGCGAGCAGACGCTTGTCGAAGGGCAGCCGCAGCGAGACGGAGGTGCTGGTTTTGTCCGGCGCGAGCTCCAGCAGATAATGGCCGAGTCGCTGTGCCGTGGTGCGAAGTTTCAGGTCGCAAACCTGCAGCACGAGGGCGCGGAAATCCATCGCCTCGGCGCGGAGCAGCGCGGTGGCGAGCGAGGGCTCTCGCGGCAGCAAAGCGCGCAAGGCGGCGCTGTCGACCAGGATGATTTTGCTGGCGGACACGGTTTCGGTCCCGACCAAAGCGGGTAATTGGGTTAGAGCCGATTGCAGACCGGCGTGGCCGGAGGGTTGCAACACCTCCACCACCGTCACCGTGCCGTCGGGGGCGGTGCGGAAGCAGGAGATCTGGCCCGATACCAGGATGCAGAATGGGCTGTTGTGTTCGCCCTGGCCATGGATGCGCGCGCCGGCGTCGAGATCGCGGGATTCGCTGATGCCAGCGATTTGTTCCAGGACGTTGTCGTCCAGTTCGTTGAAAATACCGACGTTTTTTAGAGTGCCGAGAGTAGGCCGGGTGATACCCACGGCGATTTCGGAGGCGTCATTCATGATTCTGTTCCGCGGTCCAGTCGTTGAGGCTGATCGCCGATTATTTCAATGATTTCCAGAATATGGCGACAATTGGTTTTCGTCAATATCGGGCACTGGATTTTGGGCGGCTCTGTCCGGCGGAGAGGGGAGAGGATAGGTTGAGGTGGCTCTCGGGGAGGCGGCGATGAAGGCGATGGTATGTGAGGCGTTTGGCGGGCCCGAGGTGTTGGCGGAGCGGGATGTGCCGGAGCCTCCGCCGCCAGGCCCGGGAGAGATTCAGGTCCGGATTCGGGCGCGCGGCGTGCAGTATGTCGATGTGTTGATGCTGGCGGGGAAATATCAGTTTCGTCCGGACCCGCCGTTCATTCCCGGCGGCGAGGCGGCGGGTGAAGTCGTGTCCGTCGGCGCCGATGTCACCGAATTCAAACCCGGCGATCGCGTCATGTCGCGCCATACCCTGGGCGCCTGCGCCGAATTGGGCAATGCGAAAGCCGCTTTATGCGATCTGGTGCCGGAGGGCATGAGCCTGGAAGCGGCGGGCGTATTTCGCGGCGCCTATACCACCGCATATCATGCGTTGTTGCAGCGCGGGCGGCTGGTGGCGGGGGAAACCGTGCTGGTGCATGGCGCGGCCGGTGGGATCGGCATCGCCGCCATTCAGGTGGCCAAGGCGTTCGGCGCCACGGTGATCGCCACGGCCAGCGGTGAGGCGAAGCGGGCGGCGTGTCTGGAGGAAGGTGCTGATCACGCGATCGAATATAAAGGCGGCTTCGTCGATCAGGTGAAAGAACTGACCGGCGGGCGCGGCGTCGATATCGTTTACGATCCGATCGGCGCCGATGTCGCCGAGATGTCGTTACGATGCCTTAACTGGGCCGGACGCCTGCTGATCCTGGGATTTTTGGGCGGTGGTCCGACCAATATTCGTAGTAATTATTTGTTGATCAAAGGCATCGACGCCATTGGCGTAAGGATCGGTGGATTGAATGAGGCCAATCCCGCTCTGGCGATCGCGAACATGAAGGCGCTGACGAAGCTGGCGGCGGAGGGTGTGTTGAAGCCGCGGATTTCGCATCGGTTCCGTTTGGATCAGGCGCGTGAGGCGCTTCAGGCGGTGATCGATCGGGCCGTCATTGGCAAGGCGGTACTGGTCAGTTAACCTCATTGTGTCATTCGGGAGGGAACCAAATGGATCGCGCCGCGTTCGAGGCCGCTTTGAGCCGGGACCGTTACGATATCGTTGTGAACACGATGCGCCCAGGGATGGAAAATCTTTCACATGTGCATATTTTTGACGCGCGTTTGCTGGTGGTCGAGGGGGAAATGACGGTCATCCGCGACGATGGGCCGACCGTGACGCATCCCGTTGGCGCGATGTTTGAGCTTCAATCGGGTTGCCGGCATTCTGAAACCGCGGGCGCGTCGGGTGCGACCTATGTCGCCGGTCGGCGGGTTCCCGCGCGAAAGATCATGTCATGAAGGCGCGAGAATGCGGCGTCGCCTGTAGCGTTGGACGTCAATCAAACTGAATTCCACGGGAGAGTTTTCGCATGGCCGAACCTGGACGCGCGCTGCCCGCGCCGACGCCTGAGACCTTGCCTTTTTGGGAGGGCACGCATGCCGGGGAGTTACGGCTGCAGCGCTGCGACGCCTGCGGCAAGAATTATTTTCCGCCGCGCCCGTTCTGTCCGGGCTGCGCCAGCCGCAAGGTGAGCTGGTTCAAGGCGTCAGGCAAAGCGGTGCTGTGGAGCTATGTCATTCATCACCGGCCGGTGCCGGGATTCAAACCGCCTTACGCGATCGCGGTGGTGCAGTTGGATGAGGGTCCGCGCATGATGACGAACATCGTCGAATGCGCCCAAACGCCTGAAGCTCTGCAATTGGATATGAAGTTGGAGGTGGTGTTCGAAAAACAGAACGACACCATCACATTGCCGCTGTTCCGTCCGGCGAAAGGGTAAGATCATGCGCAGAAACGCTGTCGCCGTTGTCGGCGCCGCCGAGACGACCGAACTGGGTGTCATTCCCGGTCTGTCACAAATTGGATTGCACGCCGATGCCGCGCTGAACGCCATGGCGGATTGCGGGCTGCGGCCCAGTGATATCGATGGGATCGCGACGGCGGGTGAAACGCCGGTGCAATTGGCGCATTATTTGGGAATCACGCCGACCTGGGTTGATGGGACGTCGGTTGGCGGCTGTTCGTTCATGATCCATGTCCGCCACGCGGCGGCGGCGATCGAGGCGGGTCTGGCGAAGACGATCCTGATCACGCATGGCGAATCCGGTAAATCGCGGGTCGGCAACCCGATGCGTTCGGTCCACGCGCAATCGTTGAATGGACAGTTTGAGCAGCCGTTCGGGCCGATGGGTCCGCCGTCGATGTTCACCATCCCCGTGCTGCGATATATGAAGACTTATGGCGTGACCGAGGAACAGGTCGCTCAGGTCGCCGTCGTGCAGCGGGAATGGGCGGGCAAGAACCCTCGGGCGACGTTCAAAACGCCGATCACGACGGATGACGTGCTCAGCAGCCGCATGATCGCCTGGCCGTTCCGCTTGCTGATGTGTTGCCTTGTGACGGATGGCGGGGGCGCTTTGATTCTGACCTCGGCGGAACGGGCCCGCGATTTCAAGACGAAGCCGGTGTATATTCTGGGGACGGGGGAAAGCGCTGAGACGCCGATGGTCAGCCAGATGGAGGATTTCACCAGTTCGCGCGCGTTCCGGGTCGCGGGACCGACGGCGTTCCAGCAGGCGGGGATCAGTGCCTCGGTGAAGGACGTGGATCATCTGATGATTTATGACGCCTTCGCGCATCTGCCGATTTATGGGCTGGAAGATCTGGGGTTTCTGCCGCGCGGAGAGGGTGCCGCGTTCATCGCCGCGCGTAATACGGCACCCGGCGGGGTGCTGCCCTTGAACACCAATGGTGGCGGGTTGTCTTACATGCATTCCGGCATGTACGGGATGTACGCGCTGCAGGAGAGTGTGCGCCAGATGCGGGGCACGGCGGCGGCGCAGATACCGGACGCGAAGATTTCCGTCTGTCATGGTGTCGGCGGGATGTTCGCCGCGTCGGGGACCATCATCTTCAGCAACCAGGCACCGTGAGATGACCGAGAGCCTGTTCAGCGGTCTGAAAGTCATCGATTGCGCAAGCTGGATCGCGGGACCCGCGGCGGCGACGATCCTGTCGGATTTCGGCGCCGATGTGATCAAGATCGAGCCGCCGGGTGCCGGCGATCCCTGGCGCGGCCGCGGGCCGTTGCCGGGCCGCACCGTCGATTATTACTGGCAGTTGACGTCGCGCAACAAGCGCAGCCTGGCGATCGATCTGAAGCATGACGAGGGGATCGCGGCGCTGCATCGGCTGGCCGCGACGGCGGATGTGTTCGTCACCAATTTTCCTCTGCCGGTGCGTGATCGGTTGCGGTTGGCGCCGGCGCATTTGCTGCCGTTAAATCCGCGATTGATTTACGCGTCCTTCACCGCTTACGGCGAAGAAGGCGAGGAGGCCGCGAAAACCGGGTTCGATTCGACCGCGTACTGGGCTCGCTCCGGTTTAATGGATCAGGTGCGGGCGGAAAGCGGGACGGCACCCGCGCGGTCGATGCCGGGGATGGGCGATCACCCCAGCGCCACCGGGCTTTACGCCGCGATCGTCACGGCGTTGTACCGGCGCGAGAAGACCGGTTTGGGCGGGGTGGTGAAATCGTCTCTGTTACAGAACGGTCTCTGGGCCAATGGCTGCGCGGTGCAAACCCGGCTGTTCAACGAGCATGTCGCGCATCGCCCGACGCGCGAGGACGCGCCGAACGCGTTGGCCAATCATTATCAGACGCGCGATGGGCGCTGGTTTATCATGGCGCTGTTCAATGAGCAGCGGCAGTTGCCTGGGTTTCTGTCCGCGATTGGGCGGGAGGATCTGACGGGGGATCCGCGGTTCGCGACATCGGATGCGCGAAAATCGCATGCGTTTGAGTTGGTGCGCGTGCTGGACGCGGAGTTCGCCAAACGGGATCTGGCGGAATGGCGGACCGTCCTGGACGGCGCCGGGGTGACCTTCGGCATCGTCGGCACGGTGAATGAGGTGCTGGACGATCAGCAGATGCGCGATTGCGGCGCGCTGGTGCCCTTCGCCGATGGCGCCAATCTGACGGTGTCGAGCCCGTTTCATATCGATGGCGTGGAGAAAATCGCACCCAGACGGCCGCCGGGGATCGGGCAGCATAACGATCCCATTTTGACCGAGGCCGGATATTCCGCCGCCGACATCGCCCGCCTCCGTTCGTTAGGCGTTCTGGCATAGACTTCGCCGCGCACTGGGTTTTCGCCGCCGCCGTCGCCATGGGCGTGGGGCTGGCGTTTTCGCGGCGGCGTCCGTGGATTGGCGTCGTCCACGGGGTGACCGGAATTGTTGGGCTGGGGTTACTGGTATGGTTGGTGCTGGGGCCGCGGCGAGGCGACGCGACGGGCGTGGGGTCGTTCGGTGTGGCGGCGGCGATTCTGCTGGCGGGTGCCGCCTGTATCGGACCGTTCGTCCGGCGGCTTCCGGGATTGGTGCTGGCGCTGCATGCCGGTGCCGCCATCACCGGCGTCGTGCTGTACTGGGCTTGGGCCGCGTTATCCTGAAACCCCTGGAATATTCGGTTATCTGAGCCGTCTCTTTGTTGGGGACAACAGAAGATAGGGACCGTCGATATGACATATCATGCTTTACGAACGCGCCTCGGCGCGGCGTTTCTCGCTGGCTGTATGGCGGCGCCGGTTGCCGTCAGCGCGGCGCCCATTCTCGATCCCGCGAATGATTTCATCGCGTCGTTCACCGGGGCGCATAGCGGCGATATCGACGTGATCTCGACCTATGCCATTTACGATGGGACCGCGTTTCATATTGGCGGCACGATGAACGGCGCGATCGGGACGTTGCCGACCAGCCTTTATGTGTTTGGCTTCAACCGGGGCACGGGAACGGCGGGGTTCGCGGCGATCGGGGTTGGCAACGTTCTGTTCGACGCGGTGATCACGATGACCGGCGCGGGCGTTCTGGGGGGACGGCTGCTGCCGGAAGCGGCGGCGATCAACGTGGCGACGATGACCAAAACGATCACCGGCTCCTCGTTTCAGATCGATATTCCCGCGATTTTATTGCCGGCGCGCGGGCTGACGCCGGATCACTATGGCATCAATCTATGGCCGCGCGACACGTCGCAGGTGGGGGCGGCCGCGGTGTCGGATTTCGCGCCGGATAACGCGACGTTCATCGCCTCGGCACCCGAGCCGTTGTCGATCGGGCTGTTCGCGTCGGGGTTGGTGTGTCTGATGGCGGCGGTCCGGCGCCGTTCGGTTTGAGCTCGGAACGGACGGTCCGCGGTACGGACCGTCCGGGTTTCGTCAGGCGATCGCGAGCGAGTAAATATCCTTGACGCCCGCTGGCAAAGTCAGCGGTTGCCAGGATGCGCCGGCGTCCTCGGTGCCGTACACCTCGCCCTCGTAACGCGCGCCAATCACCATCTGGTTTGGGTCTTTGGCGTGCGGGGCGACCGACATGATCGTGCCGTGGACCTGGACTTTGTCGAAACGGCTCCAACTTTCGCCCTTATCGGTGCTGCTGTAAACGCCGCCATCGGTGCTGGCGGCGGCGACGCTGAGTGCCGCGTAGAGCGTGTTGCCATCGGCGCCGACCTTGATGTCGCGGCCATAGGTGGTGGGGGAGAAGCGGCCGACTTCCATATCCGACCAGGTTTCGCCACCGTCACGGGTCTGAAACAACCCCATGCGCGCGGCGAAGATGACGGCATCGGGATCGGCCGGATTGATGGCGATGGCGTGGCCGTCGAGCATGCCTTCGTTATATGTATTGCTGACCAGCTTGCTTTTCAGATGCGGGCTTTCGGCCAGACGCAGCAGATCGGCGCTGCGATCGGTCCAGGACTCGCCATGATTGTCGGTGCTCATGACGCCGTTGACTTCAAGGGCGGCGAAGATCGTGCCGGGTTTGTTTGGATGTTGCGCCATGCGCATGACGCGGCAGGCGAAGGGCATCACCGCGCGGTCGGGCATGGCGGGATCGGGCATTTCCTTCCAGGTTTCGCCGGTATCCTCACTGCGGAACATTGAAATCGGCGACCCGCCGGCATAGACGATTTTCGGGTTGGCCGTGTCGACCAGAAAGGACCAGATTTGACGCGAGACCGGGAAATTCGCGCGCTGGAAACTCTTGCCTTTATCCGTGCTGCGATACACCCCGTCCTTGGTGCCCGCGAACACGACATTCGCGTCGGTGGGATGGACGTGCACGGCATAGGTTTCGTGCTCGGTGATCGGATGGGTCCAGGAGTCGGCACCGGCCTGACGGGCGAACACGCCGTGGATGCCAGCCTGACCGGCGCGTCCGACGTAACCGGCGACGCCGGCATAGATGTTTGATTGGGCCACGGGACGCTCCTGCTGTGTCATTTCCGCGGGAGACTAACGAACATGGTGTGACCTGGCCAGAGCGGCGGGAATGGCGTAGCGTGCCGCGAGGAAGTTGAGGGAGCGGAAAATGCCAAATGTCAGCGCGGATCGTCTTACCACCATCGCCAAGGGGCTGCTGATCGCGGCGGGCGCGTCGGAGGAGGAAGCGGCGGTGATCGCCCGTTATAATATCGGCGCCAATTTGGTCGGGCACGATTCGCATGGGATCATCCTGATCCCGCAATATATCGATCGGATCAAGGCCGGACACATCGTCCCCCAGGCGCCGTGGGTGATCACACAGGAAACGCC
>JAYVXQ010000097.1:0-7630 GCA_043785025.1 Acetobacteraceae bacterium | reverse complement strand
ATCAGCTTTTGGGACATGTGCCGGAATTGCTGGCGACGCTGCCGTTGCCGGAGGACGGGCCCGCTTATGTGTGGGTGCATGATTTCTTCACGCTCTGCCCCAGTTTCAGCATGATGCGGAACAATGTGAAATTCTGCGGCGGCCCGCCCGCCGGATCGCCCGCCTGCACGGTGTGCGTCTATGGCGGCGACCGGCGGTCGCATGTGCCAAGGATGCGGGCATTTTTCCGGACGTTACGGCCGATTGTCGCGGCACCGTCCGCGGTCACGCTGCAATTCTGGTTGAGTCAGAGCGGATTGACGCACGCGGGAACGATGGTGGTGCCGCCAGCGCGGTTGATCATGCGGGACCGTGAGGCGCCGGTGACCCCTCCCTCCGGGCGGGCGCTGCGGGTCGCGCATCTCGGTGCCAACATCATGCATAAAGGCTGGCATGTGTTCGAGGATCTGGTGCTGCGGCACACCGACGACAGCCGTTACCAGTTCTATCATCTGGGGACCGGCGGGACACCGTCGTCGAACTATATCCACGACCCGGTCCGCGTCGGGCCGGATCAGCGCGATGGAATGATCGAGGCGATCGTCCGCCACGAGATCGACGTGGTGATCTGCTGGTCTCTGTGGCCGGAGACGTTCAGCTTCACCGTGCATGAGGCGCTCGCCGGCGGCGCCTTCGTGGTGGCGCGGCGGGCGGCGGGGAATATGTGGCCGGCGGTGCGCGCCCATGCGCCGGAGCAGGGATGCGCGGTGGACGATGAGGCCGCTTTGGTCCAGTTGTTCGAAAGCGGGGAGATCGTGGCGATGGCCTCGGCCGCGCCGCGGCATCGCGGGGTGCTGCATCCCGGCGGGAACGCGGCGGAGTTGTTGCTGGCGGGCAGGGCGGCGCCCCGTGACCTGGCGGCCGCGGATGGCTTGAGCTCATGAGCGGCATTCATTGCTTCACCAGCGCGTCCTTCGCCTATCTCGATCGCGCGCATGTTTTGGGTGAGACGCTGCGGCGGTTCCACCCGGACTGGACTCTGTGGCTGTGCCTGTCGGACGAGGAGCCGCCGGGGTTCACGTTCGATCCCGCGCGCGAAGCCTTCAATAACGTCGTGCGGCTGTCCGAACTGGGCATTCCGGATCTGACACGCTGGACCTTCGATCATGACGTGGTCGAATTATGCACGGCGGTGAAGGGGCAAATGTTGTGCCGGTTGTTGGAGGCCGGGGCGGACAAGGTCATCTACCTCGATCCCGATATCGCGCTGCTGGACGATCTGTCACCGGTGGTGGCGCTGTTGGATGAGAAGCATGTCGTGCTGACTCCGCATCAGATCGAGCCGGATGTGGAACGGACGGCGATCATCGATAACGAGATCGGGTCGTTGAAATACGGCATCTATAATCTGGGGTTCATCGCGGTGGCGGGGACGGCCGAGGGGCTGCGTTTCGCGCGCTGGTGGCGTGACCGGCTGTTGAGTTTTTGTTTCGATGATGTTCCAAATGGGCTGTTCACCGATCAGCGCTGGTGCGATCACGTGCCGGTGTTTTTCGACGGTGTGCATATCTTGCGCGATCCTGGCTATAACGTCGCCAGTTGGAACCTCAGCCGGCGGCCGATCACGATCGAGGACGATGGGTCGATCAGGGCGGCCGGTCATAAATTGCGGTTCTTCCATTTCACCAAGGTCACGCATGTCGGGGAGACGATGCTGGAACGTTACGCGGCGGGCCGGATCGAGGTGTTTGAGCTGATCAAATGGTATCGCGGGCGGCTGGCGGACAACGCGGTGGCGGGTTTGCCGAAATCCTGGTGGGCCTTCGGGCGCTATGCCAATGGGGAGGAGATCCCCCGCGAACATCGTCTGGCGTATCGCGCGGATCTGGGGCTGCGGGCGCGGTATCCAGACCCGTTTCAGGCGGGTCCGGCGATGTTCGGCTGAGCGGACCGGTTTTGAAAGTCGATCTGGGCTCTGGCGGCGCGGGCGGGGCGGTCGCGCGGCCGCTGACATTTCCCTTGATCGATATCCTGCGCGGGTTCGCGGCGTTGTCGGTCGTGGTGTACCACGTCATCGCGCATTTCGGATGGACGGCGTTTCCAATCACGTTTCCGCTGGTGTGGTTTCGCATCGGTTGGATCGGGGTCGATCTGTTTTTCGTAATCTCAGGGTTTGTCATCGCGCTGTCGGCGTTCGCGCGGTTGCGCGGCGGCGGCACGGTTGGGTTTCATCGCGGGTTCGCGCGCGCGCGGCTCGCGCGGATCGTGCCACTGTATTATCTGACGTGTCTGATTTTCCTGACGTTCATTCAGCCGGAGCTGTGGTTCATTCCGGACATCGTGCCGCAATTGCTGACGCACGCGTTGTTCTTACACAGTTGGTTCATCGATCATCAAGGCGCGATCAATGGGGTCAACTGGTCGGTCGCGCTGGAGATGCAATTTTATGTGCTGATGCTGTTGATCGCGCCGTGGCTGCGGCGTGTGCATTGGGCGGTGATTTTGGCCGGGGGGGTCGCGATCGCCTGGGGGTGGCGTGCAATGGTGTTTTATTCGGTGTCTTCAACGGGGGCGCAGGGACCGTTTCCTGTGTTCGTTTACACGACGGAACTGCCGGGGATGCTGGATGAATTCGCGGCGGGCATTTTGCTGGCGCGGTTCGTGGTGTCGGAGCGCGGGGCGGCGATGCTGGCATGGGGTCGGCGGTTTGTTTTTGTGTTGCCGTTGGTGACGGTGGCGGTCGTTTGGGTCGCGTTGCGGATTTATTGGGCGAACGCGGTTTACTGGGATTCAGCCGCGATGGTGATCGGGTTCAAGTCGTTGATGGCGGTGGCCTGCGCGATGGTGTTGTTGAGCGCCTGTGCCCTGGGGTTCGCGCCGGTGGTGCGGTGGACAATGCCGTTGCGATATCTCGGCACGATCTCGTTCGGGATTTATCTATGGCATCTGCCGGTGATCCTGGCGTTGCACCGGCTGCCGTGGCTCACGGCGGAGCGGGCTTTGCCGGTGGTGTTGGGGTTGACGCTGCTGTTCGCGTCGATGTCGTGGCATGTGTTTGAGCGGCCGTTGATGCGGCGATACGCGCGTTAATCGTTTCAAACGTCACGGATAATCATATCCGCGGCTTTCTCCCCAATCATGATGGACGGGGCGTTGGTGTTGCCCGAGGTCAGCGTGGGCATGATCGAGGCATCGGCGACGCGCAATCCCGTAATACCGTGCACACGCAGCCGGCTGTCGACGACGGCCATCGGATCGTTGCCCATCTTGCAGGTGCCGACGGGATGATAGGTCGTCTCGGCGGCGCGTCTAACCCAGTCGAGGATGGCGGTGTCGTCGTTGTGGTCCGGATCCGGGGCGATCTGACTGACCTGAAGCGGTGCCATCGCGGGCGCGGTCATGATCGCGCAGGCGATGCGGACGGCGCGGATCGTCAGCTCGGCGTCGGCGGGGGAGGACAGGAAATTGAAATGAATCGCCGGGGGTGTCAGCGGATCGGCGGAGGTGATGTGGATGTGACCTTTGCTTTCGGGACGCATCGGGTGGGCATAGCAGGTGACGCCGGCCTGGCGGGAGATTTTCGGACCTTTCGGGCCCGCCTCGGTCAGCATCGGCACCCACCCCATTAAAACATCGGGAGCAATCAGTCCTGGACGGGAGCGGACGAAAGCGCGGATCGGGGCGGCGACCATGCCCAACATGCCGGTGCCGAACATCGCGTAGCGCAACGCCTGATGCACGAGACCCAGGCCGCGGCCGCGATCGTTGAAGGTAATGTTTTTGGCGCCGATCGCCCATCGGGTTCGGGGCGCGTAATGATCGCGCAGGTTCTCGCCAACGCCCGGCAATGCGTGGCGGATTGCGATGCCATGGGCCGCGAGGCGCTCGGGCTGACCGATGCCGGAGAGTTCCAGCAGTTGCGGGGAGTTGATGGAGCCCGCGCTGACGACGACCTCGCGCGCATGGGCTTCGCGGATCGCGCCGTGGACGCTGTAGCGGATGCCGGTGCAGCGTGTGCCGTCGAGCAATAAAGCATGCGCATGCGCAGCGGTTTCGATGTGGAGATTGGCGCGGTTGCGGATCGGATCGAGGTAGCAACGGGCGGTGCTCATGCGGCGTCCGGCGGCGATGGTCGCCTGGCTCATGGCGATGCCGTCCTGGATTGCGCCGTTGTAATCCGGGTTGTGCGGGATGCCGGTTTGGCCGGCCGCCTCGATCAATGTCGCGAACAAGCGGTCGGCGGGGGGCGGATTGGTGACGCGCAGCGGGCCCTCGCGGCCGCGGAATGTGTCGTCGCCGCTGCCTTCATAGGTTTCCATGCGGCGGAAGAAGGGGAGCACGTCCTGGAAGCTCCAGCCGGTGTTGCCCATCTGGGCCCATGTGTCGAAGTCATGCGATTGGCCGCGGACAAAGGCGAGGCCGTTGATGGTGCTGGAGCCGCCGAGGATTTTGCCGCGGGGGACCGGCAGTTCGCGGTTGTTGGTGTTGGGTTCGGGCTGGGATTTATACAGCCAGTTGGCGCTGGGGTTGTTGATGAGTTTGGCGAAGCCGATGGGGATGCGCGCCCAGGGATGGGTGGCGGGCCCGGCTTCGAGGAGGAGGACTTTGTTGGCGGGGTTGGCCGATAGGCGGTTGGCGATAACGGCGCCCGCGGAACCGGCGCCGATGACGATGTGGTCGTAATGGGTCATGGATTGGCGCGGCCTTTATCTGTTTCGGGAGCCCAGAGGGCGAACATGATACCGGCGGCGGCCATCAACGCGGCGGCGGCGGCCAGAGCATTGGTGGGGCCTGACAGGTCGGCCATCAAGCCCAGTAAAAGGGGGCCGGCGACGTAGCCGAGGTCTCCGGCCATGCGGAAGACGCTGAGGGTGGTGGCGTTGCGGCCGGGGGGCGCGCAGTCGGCGGCGTAGACGGATGGGGCGGCGCCGCCGATCGAACTGGCGACACCCCAAACGATGCTGGCGGCGATGAACCAGGCGTAAGTGGGCGCGGCGCAGAACAGCAGCATGGACAGAACGGAGATCACGGTCGTGGGGGCGATGACGGTTTTGCGGCCGAAACGATCGACCAGCATGCCGCCGGGATAAGCGGTGAGGAGGCCGATGACGGTGCCGGCCGCCAGCGCGGAGCCGATTTCGGTGACGGTGAAGCCCAATCGGGAGGCGCCCAACAGGGGAACGATACTGAACAGGCCGCCGGTGCGCGCGGCGGCGTTGGCCATGGCGACGAAGCACGCGAGGACGAAGCCGGTCTGACGTGACAGCATGCGGACATCGGCGGCGAAGGAGACGCCCGCGCGCCGCCGCCTCGGCCCGCCGGGTTCGCCGGGGGCGCGGGTTTCGGTGACGGCGAACCAGGCGACGGCGCTCGCGATGAGGCCCGCGCCGGCGTAGACCCAGAAGGGCGCCGTGAGGCCGAAATGGGCGGAGAGCAAGCCACCTGGGAAGGGGCCTACGCCGGCGGCGAAGATGAAGACGCCCTGGTAGATGGAGACGACGCGGCCTCTGCGTTCGGGAGTCGTGATGTCGGCGAGGACGATCTGGCCGGTGGTAACGATCAGCCCAGCGCCGGCGCCGCAGATGAAGCGGGCGAGGATGAACTCGGGGTAGGAGGTGGCGAGGGCGCACATCCAGGCCAGGATTTTATTCGCGGGGGTCAAGGGGTGGTCCTGGATGCGGAGGGGGAGAGTGGGGAGGGGTTTGAGGGGGGTCAAGTTTTGAGTTGGAAGCTGTTGGGTTGGAAGCCTGCCCTGGATCGCACTCGCGTCCTCGGTTAGCTTGCGGCGTGCGATCACATAAGAGGTTCACATGAGCGAGGAAATCGCGACGTTGGGCGGCGGCTGCTTCTGGTGTCTGGAAGCCGTGTTCAAGGAACTACGCGGCGTGACCTGGGTTATGTCCGGCTATGCCGCGGGCCACGTGGCCAACCCCAGCTATCAGGCCGTGTGCGGCGGTGGCACCGGCCACGCCGAGGTCACGCAAATCAAATTCGATCCGGACCAGGTGTCTTACGCCGATCTGCTGCGGGTGTTCTTCGCGATCCATGATCCCACGACGTTGAACCGGCAGGGCAACGACGCGGGCACGCAATACCGGTCGATCATTCTGACGCATTCGGATGTTCAGGCGGCGGCGGCGAAAGCGGTGATGGCGGAAATCAGCGGCGCGAAGATCTGGGGAGCCCCGTTGGTGACGCAAATCGAGCCGCTGACCGTGTTCTATGAGGCCGAGGCGGAGCATCACGATTATTTCGCGCGCAATCCCTGGAGTGGCTATTGCCAGGTGGTGGTGGCGCCGAAAGTCGCGAAATTCCGGAAACAATTCACCGAGCGGCTGAAACGCGCCGCGGCGGAATAAAGGGAGGCAACCACCATGGACCTGAGCTTTACAGACGAGGAACTCGCGTTCCGCGAAGAAGCGCGCCGTTTCTTCCGCTCGGCCGTGCCCGATTCGATTCGCGCCAAGGTGGCCGAGGGCGAGGGGCTGACGCGCGAGGATATGATCGTCAGTCAGCGCACGTTGAACCAGGCGGGATGGGCGACGCCGAATTGGCCGGTTGCCTGGGGTGGCAAGGATTGGACGCCGGTGCAGGTCTATTTGTATCAGGACGAGATGCAGCTGGCGAACGTGCCCTCGCCGATTCCGTTCAACGTGTCGATGGTCGGGCCGGTGATCGCGCAATTCGCCAATGATGAGGTGAAGCAACGGTTTTTACCGAAGACGGCGAACGCGGATATTTTCTGGTGCCAGGGATTTTCCGAGCCGGGATCGGGATCGGACCTCGCGTCGTTGCGGACAAAGGCGGAACGGAAGGGCGAAAAATATATCATCAATGGGCAGAAGATCTGGACCACTCTGGCGCAGTACGCCGACTGGATCTTTTGCCTCGTGCGGACCGATCCCGATGCGAAACAGCAGGAGGGGATCTCGTTCATTCTGGTGGACATGAAGACGCCGGGGATCACAGTACGGCCGATCATCACGATCGATGGGGGCCGCGAGGTGAATGAAGTGTTTTTCGATAATGTCGAGGTACCGGCTGAGAATTTGGTCGGACAGGAGAACAAGGGCTGGGATTACGCGAAGTTCCTGCTTGGCAACGAACGCACGGGCATCGCGCGGGTCGGCGCGTCGAAGGCGAAGGTCGCGCGGATCAAGGAACTCGCGGCGTTGGAGCAATCCGGCGGGCGGCCGTTGATCGAGGACGTGCGGTTTCGCGAGAAGCTGACGGCGGTGGAGATCGAGTTGAAGGCGTTGGAAATGACTCAGCTGCGGGTCGTCGCGGATGAGCGCAAGCAGACCAAGGGGCGGCCCAATCCGGCGTCGTCGATTCTGAAACTGAAGGGGTCGGTCATTCAGCAGCAATTGACGGAGCTGGTGATGGAGGTCGTCGGCCCCTATGCGCTGCCTTATCAGCGCGATTTCGAGGGGCGGAATGAGGCGCCGATCGGGCCGCAATACGCGTCGGAGGCGGCGCCGATGTATTTCAATTATCGCAAGACCTCGATCTATGGGGGATCGAACGAAATCCAGCGCAACATCATCGCCAAGGCGATATTAGGGCTTTGATCGCCCAGGCGATCCTGGATTAGGGGTTTGATCGCCCAGGCGATCCTGGATTAGGGGTTTGATCGCCCAGGCGATCCTGG
>JAYVXQ010000096.1:0-7685 GCA_043785025.1 Acetobacteraceae bacterium | reverse complement strand
CCCGCGTGGTGATCGCGGAATTGAAGACGGCGCTGAATTTGGAATTGATTCTCCAGGGCGTCGACCGGATGCGCGTCGCGGATGAGGTGTGGCTCGCCGCCGGTCTGACCCGGAGCGGGCGCGATCAGGACCGGCGGGTGCGGCGTTTGTGCCGTCTGATCGGCTTCGGCCTGCTGACCGTGCATCCGGCGACCGGCCGGGTGGAGGTGGTGATCGAGCCCGCGCCGTACACGCCGCGGCCGGATGCACCGCGGCGGCGGCGATTGTTGCGCGAACACGCCGCGCGGCATGGCGATACCGCGATAGGCGGCTCGACGCGCCAGAAACTGATGACCGCGTATCGCCAGCGCGCTTTGGCCTGCGCGGCGGTGCTGCGCTCCGGTCCGAAGCGGCCGCGCGATCTGAAGCCGTACGCCGAGGACGCGGCGAGCATTCTGGCGCGCGATGTCTATGGCTGGTTCGTGCGCGTCGAACGCGGGGTCTACCGGCTGACCGAGGCGGGGGAGGCGGCGTTGCTGCGATGGCCGACGCGTGTTGTCGAAAATCCAACGCCGCCGTTCGATTGGCATGGCGGCAAGATCACGTCGATTGGCATGGCGGCAAGATCACGCGGGATACGCCGGTATCGGAGACGTATGCCAACACGGCGAACGCGCGGCGGTTCTTTCGCATGGTCTGCGGGGCGAAATTTCGTTTCGACCGGTCGTTCATGGCCTGGATCAAGGATGGCGCGCCGAAAACGATGGGCGACGCGGCGGATGAATGGAGGCGCCGCGCGGCACAAACGTGATACGCTTGCGTCCCGCCCGAAGCCTTGCTCCACTCCTGGTCTGAATGCCGAGGAAACACTCATGCCCATGGCCCATGTTTCGACCCGGATCGGTCATGACCCGCATCAGCGGGCGGGGTGACCATGGCATCCGATCGCATTCTGATCGCGGGCGCGGGCCACGCGGGCGGCTCGGCGGCGGCGATGCTGCGCCAATTGGGCTGGAAAACCGGCATTTCGCTGATCGGCGAGGAGCCCTTGCCCCCGTATCAGCGTCCGCCATTGTCGAAGGCCTGGCTGAAAGGTGAGGCCAACGCCGACAGTCTCGCCTTACGTCCCCTCGCGTTTTATAACGATGCCGACATCGAATTGCGGTTGGGGGTGTCCGTGACCGCGATCGATCGGGCGGAGCGTTCCGTGACCATGAGCGACGGCGATACGCTGCATTACGCGCATTTGATCCTG
This sequence comes from Acetobacteraceae bacterium, assembly GCA_043785025.1. Taxonomy (GTDB): domain Bacteria; phylum Pseudomonadota; class Alphaproteobacteria; order Acetobacterales; family Acetobacteraceae; genus Rhodopila. The sequence continues at coordinate 6,451 of JAYVXQ010000096.1, read as the reverse complement.
GCGACCGGGGCGCGCGCGCGGCGGATCCCGCTGCCGGGCCTGGAGCTTGGCAACGTGCTGGAATTGCGCACCGCCGCCGACGCCGACCGGTTGAAAGCCGTGCTCGGACCGGGCAAGCGGCTCGCGGTGGTCGGCGGCGGCTATATCGGGCTGGAAGCGGCGGCCTCGGCCCGTTCCTTGGGCGCGGAGGCGACGATCATCGAACGTGAACCCCGGGTGCTGGCCCGCGTGGCGTGCGAGATCCTGTCGGATTTCTTCCAGACCTTTCATCGCGGGCAGGGCGTCGTGATCGAACTGAACGCCGGGGTTCAGGCGTTGGAGGGCAAGGACGGGCTGGTGACCGGCGTGCGGCTGGCCGACGGAAGGGTGATCCCCTGCGACGCCGCTTTGATCGGGGTCGGCGCAATGCCGAACGAGGAACTGGCGCGCGATGCCGGGCTCGCCTGCGACGGCGGCATCGTCGTCGATCTGAACGCGCGCACCTCGGATCCTGATATTTTCGCGATTGGCGATTGCACGAAACGGCCGCTGCCGCTGTACGGCCGGACCATGCGGCTGGAAAGCGTGCCGAACGCGCTGGAACAGGCGAAGCAGGCGGCCTCGGCGATTTGCGGGCGATCCGCGCCGGCCGCCGAGGTGCCGTGGTTCTGGTCGGATCAATACGATCTGCGGCTGCAAATCGCGGGGATCCCCTTCGACGCGACCGAAATCGTGGTGCGCGGTGATATCGCCGCGGGCAATTTCGCGCTGTTTCACCTCACGGCGGACGGCACGGTGCAGGCGGTCGAGGCGGTGAACGCCCCCATGGAATTCATGGGCGGACGGCGCATCGTGCAGCGGCGCAAACGCCTGACCGCCGCCAGAATCGCCGATATGACGGTCACGATGCAGGAACTGGCGTCCTGACCCGGAGTCTGCTTAAAACCCTGAATAAGCAAGCCGAGGGAGCGCTCATGCCGAAGATCACGTTCATCGAACATAATGGAACCCCGCATACCGTTGAGGTCGCGTTGGGCAAAACCGTCATGCAGGCCGCGGTGGACAGTAATGTCCCCGGCATCGACGCCGATTGCGGTGGGGAGTGCGCCTGCGCGACCTGTCACGTCTATGTGAACCCGGAATGGTTGGGCAAAACCGGCCTGCCGGCCGCCGGCTCGCAAGAAGCGAGCATGTTGAGCTTCGCCGCGGTAACCCAGGATGACAGCCGCCTGTCATGCCAGATCACCGTGACGGCCGCGTTGGATGGCCTTGTCGTGCGTATGCCTGAAGGACAACACTGAACAGGAGTCCGTCCGATGAATGCCCCGGTTCATTATGACGCCGCGCTGGAAGACGCGAAGCTGACGGCACGCGCGTTGCCTCTGCACGAGATCGACGTCAGCGATCCGCTGCTGTTTCAGAACGATTTATATTATCCGTATTTCGAACGGCTGCGCCAGGAAGACCCGGTGCATTACTGTCGCGACGGCAAATATGGCTCGTTCTGGTCGGTGACCAAATTCAAGGACATCATGACGGTCGAAACGCATCCCGAGATCTATTCCTCGGACGCGAAACTGGGTGGCATCTCGATCACCGACCGGCCCATGGAATTCCGCCGCGCCAGCTTCATTTCGATGGATCCGCCGCGGCATGACGATCAGCGCAAGGCGGTCAGTCCGATCGTGGCACCGGCGAATCTGAACAACATGGCGGATGTCATTCGTAGCCGGGTGTGCAAGGTGTTGGACAGCCTGCCGCGCGATGAGCCGTTTGATTGGGTCAAGCTGGTCTCGATCGAGCTGACCACGCTGATGCTGACGACGATCTTCGACTTTCCGGAAGCAGACCGGCACAAGCTGACGTACTGGTCGGATGTCGCGACGCAGGACGTCAACGCCGGCGGCCTGGTCGATTCGGAAGAGAAACGGCTGGAAATCCTGACCGAGGCGCTGCGCGTTTTCACCGCGATGTGGCATGAGCGCGCGGCGCGCCCTCCGGCTTATGATTTGATCTCGATGCTGGCGCACGCCGAGGCGACCAAGAACCTGGTGAACGATCCCGCCGAGTTTCTGGGCAATCTGACGCTGCTGATCGTGGGCGGTAACGACACCACCCGCAATTCCATGAGCGGCGGTCTGTGGGCGATGTGCAAGAACCCGTCCGAGTGGGCGAAATTGCGCGCCGACCCCAGTCTGGTGACCAGCCTGGTGCCGGAAATCATCCGCTGGCAATCGCCGATCGTGCATATGCGCCGCACCGCCGTCGCCGACGCCGAATTGGGCGGCAAGCAGATCAAGAAGGGCGATAAGGTCGTGATGTGGTATATCTCGGGCAACCGGGACGAGGACACGATCGATCGGCCCAATGAGTTCATCGTCGATCGCGCGCGTCCCCGGCATCATCTGTCCTTTGGCTTCGGCGTGCATCGTTGCGTCGGTAACCGTTTGGCCGAGATGCAATTGATCACACTGTGGGAAGAAATCCTGAAGCGCTTCCCGAAGATCGAGCTGCTTGAGGAACCGGAACGGATTTACTCCAACTTCATCCATGGCATCAGCCGGATGATGGTGCGTATCCCCTCCTGAACCGGACTTACGACCAGCGCGCCATCGCCCCGCGGGGGGAGGTGGCGCGCTGATTTTTTTGGGAGTGCTCATGGTCGAAAACACGCCGCTCGCGCTGCTGCCGTTAATCGCCGGGATCCTGGTGTTGTCGGCGCGGTTCTATGCGCGGGAGAACGCGGTGTCGGTGTTCAACCTCAGTTTCATTCTGGCGACGTTGGGCGTTTTGTTGCTGGTCGCCTATATGTCGCTGGTCGTCCTTGGCATTCTACCGGACTACGCCTGGATCGCGTTTGGTGGCGTTGGCGTGCTGATGACTTTGGGCGGGTTGGTGTCGTTTATGCGGTAGACCTTGATAGCGTCAGGTTGACGCGATCAAGGTCCGCGTTTGTTACGTTTCAGAGGGCGATTCCCGTCTGAAGGTGGATCAGCTTCAGACGATCGCGCTCTTGTTAAGTTTCAGAGGGCGATTTACGTCTGAAGTTGGATCAACTTCAGACGATCGCGCTCTGGCGCAGCCCGTTGCGTAACCGTTCCATCGCCCGTGTCATCATCGCCGCGGATTGCGCGAAACAAATGCGCAAACTGCCTTCCCCGGCCGCGCCGAAAGCAATGCCCGGGGCCACCGCGACCTTGTGCGTTTCGATCAGCCGTTTCGTGAAACCGAGACTGTCGGTCAGCCCGTCGATCCCAACAAAGGCATAGAACGCGCCGTCGGGCGCGCTGTAATGCACGCCGTTCAGGCCCGACAACGCCTGATCCGCCAAGGCCCGTCCCGCCGCGCAATGCGCCTGAAATCGCGGGATGGCATCGGCGTCGCCGATCGCCGCGATGCCGCCACGCTGGACGAAGGGGGCGACGCCGGAATGCGTGACCTCCACGATATCGGTGAAATCGTCGCGCAGCCCCTCGGGCACCACGATCCAGCCCAATCGCCAGCCGGTCATGATCCAGGTTTTGGAGAAGCTGTTGCAGACCAGCACGCGATCATTGGGTTCGGCGATGTCCAGCAACGACGGTGCGGCGGGACGTCCGTCATAGATCAGACGGGCGTAAACCTCGTCCGAAATGAGCCATGCGTCGTGGCGGCGGGTGATCGCCAGGATCGCGCGCAGCTCGTCCAGCGACGCGGTCCATCCCGTGGGATTGTTGGGCGAGTTCAGGATGAAAGCCCGCGCACCGTTCATCATCGTGTCGAGGCGATCGAGGTCGAGATGAAATTTGCCCGCGGGGTCACGGGTCAACGCGAGTTCATCGACCGCGGCGCCGCGCAGCAACGCGGCGTTGCCGACATTGGGCCAGGCAGGGGTGTGGATCACCACCCGATCGCCCGACCGTACCACCGCCGCCAGGGAGACCGCCATCGCGGTCATGCCGGAGGCGGTGACCTGGATCCGGCTCTCGCTGACCGGCTTCGCGTAAAGGCCGGTCAGATAGGCCGCCAGGGCGTCGCGTAACGGTGGCAGGCCGCGCACATCGGGATACCGCGTCTCACCCGCCAGCAGCGCCGCGATCGCCGCGTCACGGGCGGCTGGGGGGCTTGGCTGATCCGATTCACCGAAGCACAGGAAATCCACGTCCGGTGTCGCGAAGGCCAGCCTCGCGATCTCGACGATCTTCGAGCCGGGAACGCGGGTGATGTCCATCGCGGGGATCAGAACAGACCCTCGATCTCGCCATCCTCGCGCAGGTGGATCGCCTCGGCGGCGGGGACGCGCGGCAGGCCCGGCATGGTCATGATGTCACCGCAGATGGCGACGACGAAGCCGGCTCCGGCGGACAGCCTGACCTCGCGCACCGGCAGCGTGTGGCCGGACGGCGCGCCCATGATGGTCGGATCGGAGGTGAAACTATATTGCGTTTTGGCGATGCACACGGGGACGTCGCCGAAGCCCGCGTCCTCGAACGCTTTCAGACGGCGGGCGACGGCGTCGGGAATGGAAATGTCGGACGCGCGGTAAATTTGTTGCGCGATCGTGCGGATTTTGTCGGCCAGTTTCAGGTCCAGCCCATACAGGGGCTTGAACACGGTCTTGCCGCTTTCGATCCGGTTCATCACGGCGCGCGCCAGCGGCTCCGCGCCCGCCGAGCCATCGGCCCAATGGCGGCAGGAAATCGCCTCGACACCCAAAGACGCCATGCCGTCTTTGATGGCGGCGAATTCGGCGTCGGTGTCGGAGGTGAAATGATTGACCGCGACCACCACCGGCAGGCCGAATTTGCCCAGGTTTTCGACGTGACGGGCGAGGTTGGCGAGGCCTTTTTTGACGGCTTCCACGTTCTCCGGGCCTAATGCGTTGCGGGCGATGCCGCCGTGCATTTTCAGGGCGCGGACGGTGGCGACGATCACCGCGCAGGACGGTGTCAGACCCGCCGAGCGGCATTTGATGTCCATGAATTTCTCGGCGCCGAGGTCAGCGCCGAACCCCGCCTCGGTCACCACCACATCGGATAATTTCAGCGCGAGTTGCGTCGCCATCACGGAGTTGCAGCCATGCGCGATATTGGCGAAGGGGCCGCCATGGACGAAGGCGGGCGAGCCCTCCAGCGTCTGCACCAAATTTGGGGCGAGCGCGTCGCGCAGCAGCACGGACATGGCGCCGTCGGCCTTGATGTCTTTGGCCGTGACATTGGTGCCGTCGCGGCGCTGACCGATGATCATTTTGCCAAGGCGGGCCTGCAGATCGGCCATGTTTTTCGACAGGCAGAACACCGCCATGACTTCCGAGGCGACGGTGATGTCGAAGCCGTCCTCGCGCGGGAAGCCGTTGGCGACTCCGCCGAGACTGCCGATCATGGAGCGCAAGGCGCGATCGTTCATATCCAGGCAGCGGCGCCAGGAAATCCGCCGCGGATCGATGTTCAGGGAGTTCGACCAGTAGATGTGATTGTCGATCATGGCCGCGAGCAGATTATTCGCCGAGGTGATCGCGTGGAAATCGCCGGTGAAATGGAGGTTGATTTGATCCATCGGCACGACCTGCGCGTGGCCGCCGCCCGCGGCGCCGCCTTTCATGCCGAAGCTTGGCCCCAGAGAGGGTTCGCGCAGGCAGATCGTCGCGCGTTTGCCGATGCGGTTCAGCGCGTCGCCGAGGCCGACGGTGGTGGTGGTCTTGCCCTCGCCGGCGGGGGTCGGGCTGATGCCGGTGACCAGGACCAGCGCGCCGTCTTTACGGTCTTGCACCGAGTTAATAAAATCGAAACCGACTTTCGCCTTGTGGCGGCCATAGGGTTCCAGCGCGTCGGGCGGAATGTTCAGGCGGGCGGCGATGTCGGCGATGGGTTTGAGCACCGCCGCGCGGGCGATTTCCAGATCTGGATTCATGACGAGACTCCCGTTCGATTTTTCACGCCGATGTCGATCAAAGCCCGATCCATCGCGACGACCGCGCCTTCCATGTCGGAGGGCGAGATCGCGCCGATACAACCGACCCGAAAGCCCGGGGTTGGTGTGTTGTAGAAGTTGGAGATCAGCACGCCGCGCGCTTTTAGTGCATCGACGAAACGTTGCAAATGCCAGGAGGGATCGTCCGGAGCGTGGATGTTGACGATGATCGGACCTTGATTGTCCAGCGTCAGGAATGGCGTCAGGCCCAATCGGATCATGCCCTGATGGAAAATGTCGCGATTGGTTTGGTAGCGAACGAGACGCACGGCGCGGCCGCCCTCCTGGTCCAGGAAATCCAAAGCGACGTTCAGCGCGTTGACGATTTGCGCGGGCGGGGTAAAGCGCGGGCGGCCGTCGCCTCTTGTGACAACCTGGGCGTAAATATCGGCGAGGTCGAAGGACCAGCTTCCGGCGCTGCCGATGTTGGCTTCGAGCCGGTCGATCCTTGCGATCGCGTAAGCGATGCCGGGCAGCGATTCCAGGCATTTATTCGCGGTGAAGACGGCGACGTCGATTTCGG
>JAYVXQ010000095.1:0-7740 GCA_043785025.1 Acetobacteraceae bacterium | reverse complement strand
TCGACTGGTCCGATCATCCTGGCCCCTTGGGCGGTCTGCTTGGGGCGGTGGAGATGTGCAACAATAACGGCACCTGCCGGTCATTCGACGCCGGGGTGATGTGTCCGAGTTTTCGGGTCACGCGCGATGAGCAACATTTGACCCGCGGCCGCGCCAACACGTTGCGGCTCGCGTTGACCGGGCAATTGGGGGCGGAGGCGATGGCGTCCGAGCCCTTGGCCGAGGCGATGAAGTTGTGCGTATCCTGCAAGGCGTGCCGCCGGGAATGTCCGACCGGCGTCGATATGGCGAAGATGAAGATCGAGGTACTGGCGGCGCAAACCGATCGCCATGGCGCGAGCCGGCGGGAGCAACTGGTCGCGGAACTGCCGCGCTATGCCCCGATCCTGTCGCGATTCCCGGGATTGGCGAACGCGCGCAACCGCTGGTCCTGGCTGCGTCATATGATGGACCGCTTCTTTGGCCTGTCCGCGAACCGTCCGATGCCGGAATGGAGCGCCGATCCGTTTCGCGATCAGGAGGTTGGCGCCGAGGGGCGGCAGGGTCAGGTGATGCTGCTGGCGGATACGTTCAATCGGTATTTTGAACCGGAGAATCTGCGCGCCGCGATCCGGGTGTTGAACGCGTCGGGTTATGGCGTCGTGCTGCCCCAGGCGGGCGGACGGCCGCTGTGCTGCGGGCGCACGTATCTCGCCGCCGGTATGATCGACAAAGCGCGCGCCGAGGCGCGGCGAACGATGAAGGCTCTGGCGGGTGACATGCCGGTACTGGGATTGGAGCCTTCGTGTTTGCTGACGTTACGGGATGAATTTCGCTCGTTGCTGCCGGGGGCGGCCGCGGATGCCCTGTCGGAACGGGCGATGCTGTTGTCGGAATTTCTCGCGAGGGTAAAACCGGAGCTGGCGTTACGGCCATTGGCTGGGACCGCGCATGTGCATGGGCATTGTCATCAAAAATCATTCGGCGCCTTCCCCGATGCCCTGGCCGCGTTGAAGCGCGTTCCGGGGCTGACGGTGAAGCCGATCGCGTCGTCGTGCTGCGGGATGGCGGGTTCGTTTGGATATCAGACTGAAACCCAGGATGCGTCGCGCGCCATGGCGGAGGCGGGATTGCTGCCGGCGGTGCGCGCCGCGGGTCCTGAGGATTTCATTGTCGCCGACGGGACATCCTGCCGCCATCAAATTCGTGACCTGTCGGGACGGGAGGCCATTCATTCCGTGCGTCTGTTGGATCGGGCTTTGAAATGACGATCGCGGCGGCGGATGTGTTGGATTTCTGGTTCATGGGCGATGCCGCGATCCGGCGTAAGCAATGGTTCGAGAAAAACATTGCGTTCGATGAGGCCTGCGGGCGTTTTGGCGCGGCGATTCGGCTCGCTTGTGATGGCGCGTTCGACGATTGGGCGGCGTCGGCGGAGGGTGGGCTGGCGTTGATCGTTTTGCTGGATCAACTGTCACGCAACATCTTTCGCGGTCTGCCGGAAGCCTTCGCCGCCGATCCGAAAGCTCTGGCGATCGCGCGGAGCATGGTCGCGCGGCAATGCGATCTGAGCTTGCAACCGTTTCAGCGGATGTTCGTGTATCTGCCGTTCGAGCACGCGGAGTCGATCGCGGAGCAAACCAAATCGGTCCGGCTGTTCGAAACCATCCGGGAGGCATTGGGCGAGGACACCATCGCTTACGCGCACCGGCATCGCGATGTCATCGCGCGGTTCGGACGGTTTCCGCATCGCAACTTCATCCTCGGACGGGTCAGCACCGCGGCGGAGCTGGATTATTTGGCCGAACCCGGCGCCGGATTCTAAGGAGAGGTCATGACACCGTTCGCGTTGCTTCTGGGCTTGTTTTTGCCGGCGGTTGGCGCTGAGGGGGCGGCGGGTTTGGCACAGCCCGTGTTGATGGATATGACGCGCATCGAGCGGCCGGCGACGCCGAATACGTTCCTCGCCGGTCCCACGGGGATGAAGCCCGCGCCTGACCTGATCACAAGCGAGCAGAAGCTACCGGCCGCGGAGATGTACGACAAAGTGCTGCGGGTTTTTGGCGCGAGACCCAATGTGTTCGTGGCGGCGGAGTTCGCGGCGCAACGTCAGGTCCATTTTGTGGCGCGCAGCGCGCTGATGAATTACCCCGACCTGATCACGGTTCAGGTCGACCCCGTTGGGCCGCGTGCGAGCACGATCGTGATCTGGTCGCGCAGTCTCTATGGGCGGAAGGATTTTGGCGTGAACCAGGCGCGTGTCGAGGCCTGGCTCGCCGCCTTGCGAAACTCAAACGAAAGATGATCGATCCATGAATGGTGTTGGCGCTTTCCTGAAAGACGCGTGGCGGCTCGCGCGTCCGTATTTCGCGGAATCGGATGAACGGTGGTCGGCGCGGCTGCTGCTGGCGGTGGTGATTGGTCTGAGCCTGGCGTCGGTCGGATTGTCGGTGCTGCTGAATTTCTGGCGGTTGGAGTTTTACAACGCCATTCAGAACAAGGACTGGGATGGGTTCGTCCGGTTGCTGTTGTTGTACCGTTACAATGACAAAGGCCTGACGTTGGGCTTCACACCGCTGGCGCTGACGCATGTCGTGATCGCGGTGTTCGAGGTGTTCCTGATGCAGTGGCTGCAAATCCGCTGGCGGCAATGGATGACCGCGCGGTTTCTGAACGAATGGATGGCGGATCGGGCGTATTACAAAATCGCGCTGGCGGGCGGACAGGGGGAGGGGACCGACAACCCGGATCAACGTATTTCCGAAGACGTTCGCGATTACACGGACACGACGCTGACGCTGACGCTGGGTTTGATTTCGCGCGTCGTGACCTTGTTCAGTTTTCTCGCCATCCTGTGGGGATTGTCCGGAACCATTGATATTTTCGGATATTCGATTCCTGGCGATTTGTTTTGGATCGCGCTGATTTACGCGATCGCGGGCACCGTCGTAGCGCATTTGGTGGGACGTCCGCTGGCGGCGTTGAATTTTCGCCAGCAGCGGGTCGAGGCCGATTTCCGCTATTCGCTGGTGCGGGTGCGCGAAAATGTCGAGGGGATCGCGCTGTATCGTGGTGAGGATTATGAAAAATCCTCATTGACGGAGCGGTTCCTGGCGGTGGCCGGAAATTTCCGCGCGATCATGAATCGGACGATGCTGCTGAACCTCGTGACCGTCGGTTACGGTCAATCGGCGGTGATCGTGCCGGTGGTCGCCGCCGCGCCGCGCTATTTCGCCGGGAAAGTGCCGTTGGGCGTGCTGTTTCAGACGATCGAGGCGTTTGGCCGGGTGCAGGGCGCGCTGTCCTGGATCGTCGATCGCTATCAAACCCTCGCGACGTGGCGATCCGTGGTCGAACGGCTCAGCACGTTTCATCTCGCTATCGAGGCGGCGCGGGCGCCGGATACGGCGTTGCACCGGACACCCAGCACCGATGGCGCGATCCGTCTGTTGCATCTTGATCTGGCGCTGCCTGACGGGACCCGGCTGTTGGAAAACGCCGATCTGACGCTAAGTCCAGGACACTCGGTGGTTATCACTGGTCCGTCCGGTTCGGGGAAGTCGACGCTATTTCGCGCTTTGTCGGGAATCTGGCCTTTCGCACGGGGCGATATTCAGATTGCAAACGATATGTTCTTCCTGCCGCAGCGGCCGTATATTCCGTTGGGGCCGTTGCGGGGCGTGTTGACCTATCCGCACGGCGCCGCGGCTTTCGCGACGACGGCGATCGAAAAGGTTCTGACCGATGTTGGGTTGGGCCATTTGATCGGAAAACTGGACGTCGACGATAATTGGCCGCAAAGCCTGTCGGGCGGTGAGCAGCAGCGCGTGGCCGTCGCGCGGGCTTTGCTGGCACGGCCGGCGTGGATTTTCCTGGATGAGGCGACATCCAATCTCGATCCGGAATCGGAGACGGGGATTTATCGCACGCTGAAATCCGAGCTGCCGGAGACGACGCTGGTTTCGATCGCGCATCGGCCGTCGGTGGCCGCTTTCCATGAGCAACACATCACGTTCCGCCGCGCCGATCAGGAGCCGGGACGGTTGGAGGCGATATGACGGATTTCGCATCGATCGCGGTCGCGACGCCTTCGCGAGACACGCTGGCGGCCGTTTATGAAGGATTGAACCGGAGCCTCGCGGACGGGGATCGGGCCGGGGCGCTGGCGGCGTGGGACAGCGCGCGGCGAAGCTATGAAACCTGGAACGCTCTGGTGCATTTGCGGTTTTCGCAGGACACCACCGATCCGTCCGCGAAAGTGGCGCGGGAATACGCCGACGCCCTGGCCCCGGAGGCGGCGGATCTGGAAACCAGTTTCAAACGCCGCTTATTGGCGGATGCGGATCGCGCCGGACTGATCCGCGAGGCGGGCGCGCATGCCGTGCGGCTGTGGGAAACCGATGTCACGGCCTTCGATCCCGCGATCAAACCGGACCTGGAAGAAGAGTCGCGGTTATCGGCGCGCTATACCGAGATCCTGGCCTCGGCGTCGCTGTCCATCGATGGCAAGACGGTCAATCTGGCGGGTCTGGCACCCTATGCCGAGCATGCGGATCGGGCGATGCGGCATCAGGCGGAAACCGTACGATGGGCGTTTTTTGAGGCGAATGGCGGCGAACTCGATCGTATCTATGACGAATTGACCCGTTTGCGTCACGGCATGGCGGTGAAGCTCGGGTTCGAATCCTATACGCCGTTGGGCTATCGCCGCATGCGCCGGGTGGATTATGGGCCGGAGGATGTCGCGCGTTATCGCGATCAGGTGGTGACCCATGTGGTGCCGGTGGTCGCCCGCCTTCTGGAACAACGCCGCGCCGAACATGGCTGGGATACGCCGCGGTATTGGGATGAGGCGTTGATCGATCCGCGCGGCAACCCGGCACCCGCTGGGGGTCATGATTTTCTGGTGGCGCAATCGAAGATCATGTTTGATGAGATGAACCCCGATCTGGGCTCGTTTTTTCGCCTGATGGATCAGGGTGGTTTTCTGGATTTGCGCAACCGTCCCGGCAAATCCGGCGGTGGTTTCTGCACATCGTTTCCGACCGTGGGGATGCCGTTCATCTTCGCCAATTTCACCGGCACGCATCACGACATTGGCGTTTTCACGCATGAGATGGGGCATGCGTTTCAGAATTACCGGTCGCGCGATCAGCCCAATGTCGATTATGTGTGGCCGACGATGGAATCGGCGGAAATCCATTCCATGAGTCTCGAGTTTCTGACATGGCCGCATATGGGTTTGCTGGTGGGGGAGGCCGCCGCCGATCGGTTCCGGCGCATGCATTTGATCGGCGCGCTGGCGTTTTTGCCTTACGGGGTCTGCGTCGATCATTTTCAGCATGAGGTGTTTGCTCATCCCAATGCCTCGGCCGGGGAAAGGCACGCGATGTGGAAGCGGCTGGAACGGCTTTACATGCCCTGGACGGATTACGGCGATCTGGGCTGGCCGAATCACGGCGGGCGCTGGCAGGCGAAGCCGCATATTTATGGCTCGCCATTTTATTACATTGACTATACGCTGGCGCAATGTTGCGCGCTGCAATTCTGGTCGCGGGCGCGCCGTGATCCGAAAGGGGCGTTGGCGGATTATGTCGCTTTGTGCGGCAAAGGGGGTTCGGCTCCATTTCAGGACCTGGTGCGTGAAGCGGGTTTGATTTCGCCCTTTGCCGAGGGGGCGCTGGCGGATGTCGTGCGTGAGGCTGAGGCGTTTTTGATGGGGTGATCTGGGCTTTGCCCAGGGCCCCGACCAGGAGGGCGCCGCCCTCCTGAACCTCCCGCCAAAGGGCGAGGCCCTTTGGGATCTATCCATTTGCTCCCGTTATGAAGGAGGGCCATCGCGGGCGTTGATACGTCGTGGATGGCTCTCCTTCATAACGGGAGCAAACTGCCGGGATCCAAGGGCTATCGCCCTTGGCGGAGGTCCAGGAGGCAGAGCCTCCTGGCGGGCTTCTGGGCGCGGAGCCCAGATCACTCCACTAAAAACGCGGCGACGGCGGGATTGGCGCGCATGCGGATCAGGTCCTCGGCTCTGGGCAGCACTGGGCGGTCACGTTTCGCGTTCACCATGCACAGGAAACCAAACGGCTCGCCGGCGTTCGCGCGGAATTGATGCCAGGTCCAGGCCGGAATGCTGATGAGATCGAATTGTTTCACATCGCGGACCTCATCGCCGACCATGCAACGTCCGCGCCCGCGCAAAATCATCACGGCGTGCGCGTGCTCATGCCGCTCCAGCGTGGAATATCCGCTTGGCGCCATCTCAAAATAGCGCAACTCACAGGCCAGTGCGTCGTCGTGAAACAACTCCTGGCGGGAGATGTCTTTAAAGGGCGCGGAGCCTTCCTGCTTATAGGGTTGATGCGCGACCTGAGCCCAACGGAAGCCGTCCTGGACCGGACGAAAGCGCGGCGGTTTTTCAGGATCCATGGTGAAGTCCTTTCCTCATTGCCGCATCGTCATGATGGCGGGAGACCGCGGCGGCGAAATCGGCCGCGGCCTGGGTGATGCGATCACGCGCCAGCAGCAAATTGCCGCCGACCAGTAACATCGTGTCGGGCCCATGGAAGTCAAGCAACTCCGCGACCCGGTCCAGGGTGATCCCGCCCGCGGGCACGGCCAAAGCGGGCCGCGCATGGGCTACCAGCTCCCGGCAGGTCGCGGGGGAGTAACCGAAACGCCCGCCATGTGTTGGGAAAATCACCGCGCCGCAGCCAAGGGCGGGAAATAGTTTTCCGATCAGCAATTCCGGCGCGATCCGGGCCGCGCCCGCCATCGCCGGATGGGCGAAAAACACGACATCCGGAAACGCTTGCGTCAAAGTCCGGACCGCGGCGAAGCCCGCGACCATCGGGGCGACCATCATGCAGTCCACGCCATGATCTCTGGCGATTCGCGCCTGAGCGCGCAACGCATCCAGATCGCCGGTCAGGCTGGGGATATAGCGGGTGGGATGACCGGTATCTTGTGTCGCGCGCGCGATCGCGGCGGCGATCAGGGGGACGCGCACGGCGAAGGGGCTGTAGGCCTGATCCGCGAGACCGTGATCGTCCTTGATGAAGTCCAGACCGCCGCGGGCGAATTTCCCGGCCAGCCCCGCGAGGCGTTCGGGCGCCAGGCCCTGCGGTTTCAAAGCCGATCCGGTGAAGGCGCGGGCGGGCACGCCGAGGCGTTGACGCAACACCGGCGTGCCACCGCCATCGGGGCGAGGGAAGGGCAGGTCGGCGTCGCGCAAGATCACATCGTCTTGCAACGATGTATTGCCGAACAGCATATTCAGCAGTTGTCCCGGATCGTCCCCAACGGTCGCGCGCGCGAGGTCGATGCATACTGAGAATATTCCATCGCCGAGATCGCGAATATCGGTGACCTGGCCGACGATGTCCGTCAGCACCGCGGGGTCGTCGATGCCCGCCAGCGGCATTTCCACGCTCTGTTCAATGGCGATGCCGGCGGCGCGCGCGGCGATCGAACCGGCATCGCTTCGAACGTGATAGGTGACGCTGAACCGGCCGCTCATGGTGATGGGATCACCAAAGCGTCGACCGCGATCGCGCCGTGTGGACCCAGTACGAGGGGGTTGATGTCGATCGCGTGAAGGGAATCGCCCAAGGCGAGCGCCGCGTTCTGGAGGGATACGAGCGCATCGATGAACGCCGCGGACGTATTGGGAAATCTCCAGCGGGGACCATTGAGGATCCGGAAGAGCACGCTGTCACGCAGTCCCGCCGCGATGGTTTCACGTGATACGGGAACTGGCCA
>JAYVXQ010000094.1:0-22846 GCA_043785025.1 Acetobacteraceae bacterium | reverse complement strand
GCGTTGACGTTGACTCTTTGGGCGATAAAAAACTCCCTTGTTATCAAGATCATAGGCATGCGGCGAAGAGTCAACGTCAACGCGGGTTGGTATAAGACAAGTTTACAACGAAGTTGGTGGAGAAACCGCAAAGGTTCTAAACCAACGATATTCGGGGGATAGCTGATCCAAAAATCGACCACCTGGAGACTGAACCAACTTCGGCACCAACGGAGACCCGACCTTCAACCCAGAACCTCGCCATTCGCGCAGGATTGACCCAGGTTGAGCGAAACCACCTGAACCCGACTTCCCCTACACCAAAGGGGCAACCACCCCCTTAGTGGCTTGTAGCGCGTTACAGCGCATGTCCGGAGGATCGAGAGCGGAAGAGGCGCCCGATATGGCCAACCAGCGGGCGCGGACGACCGCACGGAGCCTCACGGCCCCAGGTGCAAAAACGGTGCAAACCTCTATGGCCGCATCGTCCTAACCTATTGAAAAAAATGGTGCCCAGGGGCGGAATCGAACCACCGACACTGCGATTTTCAGTCGCATGCTCTACCAACTGAGCTACCTGGGCATTGCACTGGAGCGTTGGAGGCGCGTGCTTAGCCCACCAGGCCGCACGGATCAAGCCGCGTCAGGCGAGGACGGAGGGTCTTCGTCCCATTCCAAAGCAGGACCCGGAATCCGATACTGCTCACCGAGCCATCGACCCAGATCCACCTCCGCGCAGCGCGGCGAACAAAACGGCCGATTGGCCGCCATCGCCGAACGGCCGCATATCGGACAACCCCCGGGCGTCTTAGCCATTGTCTTCCTCGATCCGCCATCGATCCGGGCCCAACCCCGGATCAGCACGCGAATTCAACCGCCGTCCGGTGACGCGCGCAAGATCCGCCAGCGCCACCCCATCGGCTTCCAGCGCCGAGATCACCCCCGGCGCGCACCGCAGAGTCAGCCGCCGACCCGGATCCGCTCGCGTCTCACGCGCCAGCCCCCGGCACGCCAGCAATCCCGCCGCCAGTGGTCCCGACAGCAACTCATGCAACGGCGGGCGCACGCGGGGCCGGACGATCTCCGCCAGGCCCAGAGCGGTAAAGCCAAGGAATTTTGGCCGCAGCGGATCATCCGCCAGCGCCGCCGCGAAATGCGGCGCGAACGACGCGCGCTGTTTCGCCTTCAATCCCGCGAGATCGACCATGATCGCGCCCGACAAATTCCGCAGCCGAATCTGGCGAGCCACCTCCGGCACCATTTCCGTGTTCACCGCCCGATGCCGCGCTCCCGCCGTATCCGCGCCCATCAAACCGCCGCCGCCATCCACGTCGATCGCGACCAAAGCGGGAGTGGGATGAACCGAAAAACGTCCACCCTGATCCAACGTCACCTCGGAGGACGCCAGAGCCTCGACATCCGTCTCGATCTCATCGCTGAAGGCATGCGGCACGATGGAAACCCGGCTCCCCAGATCCGCCTTCAACGACGCGGCCAGTCCCGGATCATCCACCAAAATGTCCGCCGCTTCATGCCGCGCCGCCAACTCCCGCAAGGGATCGGGGCCACGCCGCCGGAGCCCAGACGGTCCCTCCTCCACGATGTCGACCCGTGCGCTAAGTCGCGCGCCCTTTCCGCCCAACGCCGCCCTTGTGACCGTCACCGTCAGGATCGTCCCGACCGTCAAATCCCGCGCGGTCATCCCATCCGGACGCCGCGAGTCCGGCAAAAATCCGTCCTGCCCGTCCAACCTCACGAAGGCCCCCGCCATCGCCGGAACGATCGCCGTCACCCGGCCGCGATACACATCGCCGACCCCGTCAGGTGATCCCGGACGCCACAGACCATAGTCAATCAGCCCCTGGTCGCCCCCCGGGCCCCCTAGCACCGCCACCCGCACCTCTCCTGGGCCCCAGGAGGCGAGGATCACCGGCGTCACGGCACCGGCCAGCCAAAGCCGCGCAGCATCTGGGCTGTTTCAAACAACGGCAATCCAACCACGCCCGAGAAACTACCGGATAAAAACCGCGCGAAACTCGCGGCCATGCCATTGATGGCATACCCGCCCGCCTTGCCATCCCATTCATTCAACGCGAGCCAGGCCGCTTTCTGCGCCGCGGTCAGGCGGGAAAACGCCACGACGCTTTCCGACAAACGTTCGGAACGGCGGCCGTCCGGCGCGATCAGAACCACGGCCGTCAGCACCGCATGGCGGCGGCCCGACAAAAGATCGATGCAGTACTGGGCTTCTCCGATCGTCGCCGCTTTCGGCAGAATGCGCCGCCCGACCGCGACCACTGTATCGGCCGACAGCACGAAACATCCTGGCCTCGGCACCGCCGCCGCCTTGGCCCGCGCCATCCGCTGCGCATAGGGCCGCGGCAACTCGTCTTTCGCCGGCGTCTCGTCAACCTCCGGGGCCACCACCGCCGTTGGGCTGATTCCGATCTGAGCCAGCAACATCAGCCGCCGGGGACTGGACGACGCCAGCACCATGGACCGGGGATCCCCGGTGCCGGAGGTTTCGGCACCGTCCGCGCCGATCGTCGGAGAAATGAACGCCAACCGCTATTTGAAGCGGAACGTGATGCGGCCCTTCGACAAATCGTAGGGCGTCATCTCGACATTGACCCGATCACCCGCCAGCACGCGAATACGATTCTTGCGCATCTTGCCGCTCGTATGCGCCAAAATCGAATGTTCATTGTCCAGTTTCACGCGAAACATGGCGTTCGGAAGCAGCTCCATCACGGTGCCGCTGAATTCGATCATATCTTCTTTAGACATCAGGCCTCTTCAGGTGTTGATCGGCGGCGCGGACCATGGGCGCGGGCAGTCCCCAGGTCAAGAACTTGGGGTCCGTCCACGCGCCTGATCC
This sequence comes from Acetobacteraceae bacterium, assembly GCA_043785025.1. Taxonomy (GTDB): domain Bacteria; phylum Pseudomonadota; class Alphaproteobacteria; order Acetobacterales; family Acetobacteraceae; genus Rhodopila. The sequence continues at coordinate 19,989 of JAYVXQ010000094.1, read as the reverse complement.
GGCCCAATGCAAGGATATCTCAACCCGCTATTGGGCTGATGCGCGACGCGGCGCAAGACCAATCAGGACGGTATCCCATCACCGCGGTGTGTCTCGATCATGCAAAGCTCAGTATCCTGTCCGCGATACCGGCCGACGGCACGTGTCAGCCGGCCTCGCCGCCGTTGCCGCGATGAAACTGGCGCCGCCCGAACATCGTTTCGATCTCGGCTTTAGACAAGCGCAAAAACGTCGGACGTCCATGGCTGCAGGTCGCCGCCCGCGGGGTCGCTTCCATTTGCCGCAACAGCGCGTCCATCTCCGCCGCGCCCAAACGCCGGCCCGCGCGAATGCTCCCGTGGCACGCCATCCGCGCGATCACCGCGTCCAGGCGCGCGGACAGCGTCACCGTTTCATCGGCATCGGATAATTCGTCGGCGATATCGCGGATTAACGGCCCCGGCTCCGGCGCTCCCAGGGCCGCTGGCAACGCCCGGACCAGAACCGCCCCGGCCCCAAACGATTCGATCTCCAACCCAAGCCGCGCCAGATCCCCGGCCCTGGCCAGCAGCCGATGCGCGTCGGCCTCCGGCAGATCCACGACAGCGGGTAACAGCAAAGGCTGCGCGGGCGCGCCTCCGTCCAACATCCGCGTCCGGATCGCCTCATGGGTCAAACGTTCATGCGCGGCGTGCTGATCGACCAGAATCAACGTTCCGTCGGCGGCCACCGCGATGATGTAGGTATCCAGCACCTGCGCCACCGCCGCGCCCAACGGATGATCCGGGTGCGCGTCATCCGGCCGTGGCACCATGCGCGCCGCCGGGGCATCGGCAAGGCCCAACCCGTTCGGGCGTTGTCCATACTCCGGCCGCAGCACCGCCTCGGCGACCCCCGCGGACCCGTGAGCCAACGCCCCGGCCTCCCCCAGCCCCTCGCCTCCGGCGCCAGCCCATCCGGACGAGCCCGGAAATCCAGGCAGAGGCAAAGCGCGGATTCCCCCCCGCGCCTGCGCCGGCCGCCCCCACCCGAGGCGAAACGATGGCGCTCGAGCCAACGCGTCTCCCGCCGCCGCGCCGTTTTCCCGCATTGCCGCGCCGCCCGCCAGAACCCGGCCCAACGCGCCGATCACCAACGAACGGACCGCGGCGGGATCCCGAAACCGCAATTCCGTTTTCGCGGGATGCACGTTCACATCCAGCTCCTCGGGCGGGAGGTCGAGCCACAGCGCCACGACCGCATGCCGCCCATGCGCGATGACATCCCGATACGCGACCCTGATCGCGGTCTTCAGCACGGGGTCGGCGACCGGCCTGCCATTCACCACCAGGCTCTGCGCGGCACCCGTCATCCGCGCCACCGACGGCGCGCACAGATACCCGCTGAGCACCATCTCGCTCCCCGCCGATCCCGCGCCGGTGATCACGCGCACCTCGCGCACAGTACGCATCGCGCCCGCCGCCTCGGGTCCGAACAAGGCCGCGACCCGAACCGCGCGGTCCTGCGCGGGCAGGTCGAACACCACGCGCCCTTCGTTCTCCAGCCGGAACGCGCACCCGGGCGCGGCGATCGCCAAACGGCGCATCACCGTCTCCGCGTGATCGGCCTCGGTCCGCGGCGCCTTCATGAATTTCCGCCGCGCGGGTGTGGCGAAGAACAGATCGCGCACCACGATCCGCGTCCCGAACGACCCGGCCGCGGGCACGACCGGTCCCACATGCCCACCCTCGACCGTAATCGAACTGGCGTGATCGGAGGTTTCTTCCCCCTCCGCGCCCGTTTCCCGCCGCCGCGACACGATCTCCAACCGCGCCGCCGCGCCGATCGAGGGCAGCGCCTCGCCCCGAAATCCCAGAGTGTCGATCCGGACCAACTGATCGTCGGTCAATTTGGAGGTCGCATGCCGCAGCACGGACAGGCCGAGTTCCTCCGCCGTCATCCCGCATCCGTCATCGGTGACCTCGATCCGATCGATCCCGCCACCGGCCAGAACGACCGAAATCCGCTTCGCCCCCGCGTCCAAAGCGTTTTCGACCAGTTCCTTGACCGCCGCCGCCGGCCGCTCGATCACCTCACCGGCGGCGATCCGGTTGACCGTCGCCTCGGACAGAAGCCGGATGCGGGAGGTCGCGGTCCGCACGCGATCACGCCTCCCCACGCAAAGCCCGAAACCGGGCGATCAGACTGGCGGTGGCGGGATGCGCGCCGCTGACCGGTGTGCCCGGCGTCAACAGCGGCTGGATCGTGCCCGCGATTTGCTTGCCCAATTCGACGCCCCATTGGTCGAAACTATCAATGCCCCACACACAACCGAGCACCGCGACCTTATGCTCATACAGCGCGATCAGGCGCCCGACCGAGAACGCGTCGAGCCGGCGGAACATCAACGTATTGGACGGCCGGTTTCCCTCGCACACCCGGTGCGGCGTCACGCGGTCAATCTCCGCCGGCGTGGCACCGGCTTTCCGCATCTCCGCCCTGGTCTCGCCCTCCGTCCGTCCCCGCATCAGCGCCTCGCTTTGCGCGAACGCATGCGCCGCCAGCGCCCGATGCGCCTCCGGCCGGTCATGATCGGCTTCCGCCGCGATGATGAAATCGACCGGAATGACCCGCGTGCCCTGATGCACGAGTTGAATGAAACTATGTTGCGCGTTCGTCCCCGGCTCACCGAACAGGACCGGACACGTGTCCCACCGGGCCGGCGCGCCGTCCAACAGCACATGCTTGCCGTTCGACTCCATCTCGAGCTGCTGCAAATGCGCGGGCAGGCGGCGAAGGCGGTCATCATAGGCCAGCACGCAATTTGTATCGAACCCCATCGCGTTCACATGCCAGGCGCCGATCAGACCCAGAAGCACCGGCAAATTCTCACGCAACGGCGCGTCGCGGAAATGCTGGTCCATGGCCCATGCGCCATCGAGCAAAGCCTGAAAACGATCCCATCCCGCCACGAGCGGGATCACCAAACCAATCGGCGACCACAGCGAATACCGCCCGCCCACCCAATCGCGGAAGCCAAACACGTGATCCGCCGCGATGCCGAACGCCGCGACCGCGGTCAAATTCGTCGACAGCGCCACGAAATGCGAGGCCACCGCCGCCTCGCCCAATGCATCCGTGATCCAGGCCCGCGCTTGCGCGGCGTTCAATGCCGTTTCCTGCGTGGTGAAGGATTTCGACGCCACCACCACCAATGTGCGCGCCGGATCGAGATCACGGGTCGCTTCCAGAAAGGCGTGGCCATCGACATTGGACAGGAACACCGCCCGCATCCGCGCGTCGGTCCGTCCCACCGTCAACGCGTCCACCGCCACCCGCGGCCCGAGGTCGGATCCGCCAATGCCGATGTTCAACACAAACTCAAAACGATGCCCGCTCGCTCCGGTTTTACGCCCCTCATGAACCGCGTCCACGAAAGCCCGCATCTTCGCCCGCTCTGCCGCCGCGATCGCCGAGGCATCCTCAATCCCGTCCGCGGTCGCGGCGGTCAGCACCGATCCGGCGGGCGACCGTAACGCCATATGCATCGCCGCGCGCCGCTCGGTGACATTCACCGCCTCGCCCGCGAACAACGCATCGCGGAATCGCCGCAACCCCGCGGCCTCCGCCAGCGCCAGCAACGCCTCCATCGCCACCGCATCGATCGCGGTGCGCGAAAAATCCAGCGTCAGATCGTCGAAGTGAGCGCTAAACCCCGTGGCGCGGCCGGGATCAGCGTCGAACAGACGGCCAATATCCCGCGCCCCTGGACGCTCCGCCAAAGCCCGCATCTGGCCGAATGCATCCATGCGACCCTGGCAATCCAAACGCATGCCCAACCCCGCGTTCGCCGTGGAGTCAACCGGCGAGCCCGCCGGGGACTTCAACGAGAAAAGGGACGGCGAAGCCGCCGCGCGAGGAGGATCTTCACTCATATCCCCACATTACAACACCCCGCCCCCCAAGGGAACCCAGACGGAACCCAGACGGAACCCAGGCGGAACCCAAAGGGAACGAAACCCTCCAGTCCGATCACGGCGCCCGCCGCCGCCAACCCAGCCCGTCCCCGCGAGATCTCAGCCGGCCGGTCGTCAAAGAAGCACCTGGCGGGCCTCGCGATGAGGCCCGATCGTGCCGGCACTCTCAAAAATAAGAACATAACGGGAATATATCGTGCGAACACTCCAAGAACAGATCCTTCCGACCCGCCCGCGGCCGCCGCTGGTGAATGTATCAATCGTATTGTTAATTATCATATGTCCAAAGTTTTGGCCGCGGCCTGAAAATCAAGAAATCGGTGTGTCATTGGAAAAAACAGGAACTTCAACCAAAGGTTGCCGGTAGGATTGGACCTTCCGCGTGTATCGTCCCTGTATCGTACATATACTAAATAATGTAGGGGCGCCCAACCAGGCGAATCGCATATAGAAAATTCGGGCTCAACCCTGGCCGTTTGGTATGAGTATCGTGGCCTCTCGCGGCGTTAAGATCCGCTGAACCCCTTTAAATGTCGCTAACGCCGCCACGGAAGTTCAAATGCGATAGCCCTGGGCGCCCAACCAATCATATCCGCGACTCCACATCACGACCCGCCGCCAAACCAAGCTGCTTCCAAACAGTCTTTCTGGCAAACGGCACGTCACGCGGCCGCGCTGGTCACCACCTCAATAATGCCCGGTAACGCTCAGGCGAGCGCGGTGACCGACGCCAGTACCTGCCGCAGACGCGCGGCACCCGCGGGCCCCTTGATGGCTTCCCGCCAACTGGCCTCGGCAACGCGCTGATGCGCCGCGATCGCCTCATCGGCGCCGGTGATCATGGCCACACCGGTGTGCGCGTTGGGGTGCGAATCGGGCCGGAACGGATTGACCGCCAGGCTGACGCGATCCCGCGCACGTAAAATCTTGAAAGACGACGTCGGTTCCGCCCCCGCCAGCAGGCCGAATTGCAGGCCCATCGGCTCGGTTTCCATCAAATTGGCGATGTTCTCGATTTCCGCCACCGCGACATCGCGGCAAATCCGCTTCACCCGATCGGACACCGCGATCCCCGACGCGATACCCTGGCTCAGCAAGCGCCGCACCTCACCGATGGACAGCATCGCGATAATGCCTGGCCGACGCATCCCGTACATCCGCTTCCGCGCGATCAAGATGTTCAACGCCTGCTCGGCCGTGCTGCGCATCGCCACACGCTCCGGCCCCGCCTGCTCAGCGGCTTCATCGAACGCCTCGCCCAACGCCGAATCATAGGCGTCCGACGTCGTCAAATAACAAATCGGCCCGAACAGCTGCAGAATCTGCTCGGCGGTTTCCTCGACCTGACGGATGCGCTCGAAATACCCGATCGGGCGATTGTAATATTCAACCCCGATGCCCAAAAGCGACAATGGCGAGATTTTCAGCAATTCCGCCAAACGCTTAATGGTATCGAGCTTGATCACCTCGCCCTTTTCATAGCGATACAGCGCCGCCCGCGACACACCCAGGCGCGCGGCGATCTCCTCTGCCCGCAACCCCGACTCCAAACGGTAAGCACGCAGTTGCTGCCCGATTTCAGTGAACCGCATCGACATTTCGAGGTTCTCCTCCGGGCGTACGCCCAGACGTAACAGGGTCATTGGGTGTTTCGTCGGCGTCGGCATCACGAAGTCCGTCAGCGGTCCGGTCCGGTTTTTGATCGGTCACAACCCGGGTGCCTCTAACTTTGGGCGAATCTCACAATCGACGCCTTGAGACAGAATGAACGTCTTTCTACGGAAGTTCAACCCCCTTCATCGGGTGCGACTCGTCCCGGCGCGACGATACGGGGTCACGGCATCGATACATATCGCCGATTCGGCTCCATAACCTGGACCGCGCGCACCACGAAACACGTTACGTCAGGCACCGATAAATGTGACGAACATCATAAAAAACGCGGGGCGATCGCCACCCCGCGTCAAACCAAAAGTTGTAATCGAGCCGTGTCAGCGGATCGCGTGTTTGGCCATCCCCTCGATCGCCAAAATCATCGCCGAATGATCCAGTTCGCCACCGCCATGCGCCACACACGACGAAAACATCTGCTGCGCGTTCGCCGTGTTCGGCAGACAGAGCTGCAAATCCTTCGCCGCGCTCAGCGCCAGATTCAGATCTTTCTGGTGCAATCGGATCCGGAAACCAGGATCGAACGTCCCCTTCAACATCCGCTCGGCATGCACTTCCAGAATCCGCGACGACGCGAATCCCCCCATCAGAGCCTCCCGCACCTTCGCCGGATCAGCGCCCGCCTTGGACGCGAACACCAGCGCCTCGGCGACCGCCTGGATGTTCAACGCGACGATGATCTGATTGGCGACCTTACAGGTCTGACCCGCGCCGTTCTCGGACCCGACATGGGTGATGTTCTTGCCCAGAAGATCGAACAGCGGCTTGGCGCGCGCGAACGCCGTGTCGGGCCCACCCACCATGATCGTCAGCGCCGCGTTCTTCGCCCCAACCTCACCGCCCGACACCGGAGCATCCACATACTCGCATCCCTGGGCATTCACCTTCTTCGCGAATGCCTTGGTATCGATCGGACTGATCGAGGACATGTCGATGACCAGCGTGCCCGGTTTCAGACCCTCCGACACACCGCCCGGGCCAAACAGCACATGCGCGACATCCGGCGTGTCAGGCACCATCAGGATAACCACCTCGGCCGCCGCCGCCACGGCTTTCGCATCCGCCACCACGCTGGCCGCCGCGCGCATCTCCGCCGTCAGACTGCCGCGTTCCGGCACGATCAGGTCGTGACCGCCATTTTTGAGATTGAGCGCCATCGGGCGTCCCATGATGCCCAGGCCGATGAAACCGATCTTCATGTGGAGTCTCCCATTACCTTTGTTGCTTTTGGCCCGGGAAACCGGCGTTGAAAAGAGCCTCGTCCGACGACCCCAGCCCCAGATCCCGCCGCGCCGCGCGACCAGAGCGCGATCGTCTGAAGTTGAACCAACTTCAGACGTGATCGTCCTCTGAAACTTAACAAACGCGGACCTTGATCGCGTCAACCTGACGCAATCAAGGTCTAAGTCCCAGAGCCACGAGCCGATGCGATTCCCGGATATGATCGCGCAAATCCTCATCCGAGAGACCCGGAGCCGAAAAATGTTGAATCCACGACATTCCGCGGGACGCGAGATAAGGCGCGGGCCGCAAGCCAGGCCGGTCTCTCAACACCTCAAACGCGATCGGACTGACCTTGAACGCATAGGCCGGGGTGTCGGCGGCGCGCCCACCGATCGCGAACATCTTGCCGCCCACCTTCCAAACCCGCGCGCCGCCCCACTGAACAACGCGGGAGGAGGCGGGCAGCCCGCCGCAAAACAGATCGAAGTCGTCCGGTGTCATCAGCCGGGCCGGCGCAGCACCAAAGTGGTCCACGGCGCCAGATCGATCATGCGCTCCAGCACCAAACCCTGCCGCCGATGCGCCGCCAGCACATCCCGCGCCTGCACACGCAACAAACCGGCCAGAATCGCCGTCCCGCCCGGCGCCAAATGATCCGCCAGATCCCGTGCCATCGCCCGCAGCGGACGCGCCAGAATATTCCCGAACACCAGATCATACGGCGCGCCCGACCGCACCGCGACCGTCCGCCACCCATCCGCCAAAATCGGCCGGACCCAATGATCGACCCGGTTCAACCGCGCGTTTTCCGTCGCCACCCGCACCGACCAAGGCTCGATATCCGTCGCCAGAACCGGACGCCGCAGCAGCTTCGCCGCCGCCATCGCCAAAATTCCGGACCCGGTGCCCAGATCCAAAATCCGCCGCGGCCGCCGCCTGACGACCCGTTCCAGCGCGATCAGACAGCCCCGCGTCGAATTATGCTCGCCGGAACCGAACGCCACCGCCGCGTCCACGATCAGAACCGTCCGCCCAGGCGGCGGCCGATCGGTCAAATGAGTGCCGCGAATGGCGAACCCACGCCCCACCAATTGCTCGGGAAACGCCGCGCGCGTGCGCTCCAGCCAGCCATCTGCCGGCACCGGCGCGATCGAAACCTCGGCCGTCACCCCGGTCACCATCGCCGCCAGAGCCAAAGCACCGATCAATCGGTCCTGCTTCGCGCCGATCACGCGAACGCCCTCGACCCGCCAGGTCTCGGCGGTGTCATTACGGAAGAACCCGACCGTTTCGCACGCTTCCAACAGCGCCGCCTCATAGGCTTCCAGCGCGGCCTCGGGCACCGTCAGGCTGACGGTTTCCAATTGTCTCGGTTGCTTGCTCATCTGTCGGCCGCTACCTCGACGAACCGGTCCAGCACGCGTTTTTCACCGGCCTTGTCGAATGCGATGTCCAAACGATCGTCATCCACCGCCATCACGGTGCCGTAACCGAATTTCTGATGAAACACCCGCGCGCCAACCTTCACGGTATCGGCCCGCGCCGCGCGCGCCGGTTCTTCCCAGGCCTCGATCACCCGAGGCCGCCGCGCGACAATCGGGAACGCCCCACCTGAAGACGCCCCACCTGAAAATGCCCCGCCGGAAAATGCCCCCCCGGAAAACGCGGTCGCGGCGGCGATCCGCGCCTCCCGCCGATAATCGCCCGAGCCCGTCCTTTCCACCACATCCTCCGGCAATTCATCCAAAAATCGACTGGGCACGCTGCTCTGCCAGTTCGCGTAAATGCGCCGGTTTTGCGCATGGCTGACAATCGCCCGGCGGCGCGCCCGCGTCAGCCCGACATAAGCCAGCCGCCGCTCCTCCTCCAATCCCTTGTCGCCATTTTCATCGACCGACCGCTGGTTCGGGAAAATCCCCTCCTCCCAGCCCGGCAAGAAAACCGTGTCGAACTCGAGCCCCTTAGAGCCATGCAACGTCATCAAACTGACGCGATCCCGGTTCGTTTCGTCCTCGTTTTCCATCACCAGCGCGACATGATCCAGAAACCCGTCGAGCGTTTCGAAGTCCGCCAGCGCGCGGACCAATTCCTTCAGATTGTCCAGCCGGCCCGGTGCTTCCGGCGATTTGTCCTGCTTCCACATCTCGGCATAGCCGCTTTCGTCCAGCATCGCCTGCACCGCCATGATGTGGCCGTCATGCGCGATAATCTCTTTCCATCTCTCAAAACCGCGCGACAACGCCTCCAGCGCCAGCCGCGCCTTGCCCTTGATCTCGTTGCGATCCAGCAACAGAGCGGCCGCGCGTTGCAACGGAATACCCTCGGCCCGCGACACCTCATACATGCCGCGCAACACCATCTCACCCACCCCGCGTCTGGGCGTGTTGACAATCCGTTCGAACGCCAGATCGTCGGCGGGCCGCGTCATCGCCCGCATATACGCGATCGCGTCCCGGATCTCCTGCCGTTCATAAAACCGCAGCCCCCCGACCACGCGATACGGGATGCCAAGCACGATCAACCGCTCCTCAAACGCGCGGGTCTGGAACCCCGCCCGCACCAGGATCGCGATCTCGCTCAACTTATGACCCTCCCGCCGGTAACGTTCGATACGCTCCCCGATCATGCGGGCTTCCTCATCCGAGTCCCACAGCCCGACGACCGCGATCTTCTCCCCGCCCGCCGCATCAGCCCGCCCGCTGCGCAACGTCTTGCCCAAACGCCCGGTATTATGGGCGATCAAAGTGGAGGCGGCGGCGAGGATCGCCTCGGTCGAGCGATAATTGGACTCCAGCCGCACCACCCGCGCGTTCTCGAAATCCCGTTCGAAACGCAGGATATTTTCGACCTCCGCGCCGCGCCAGGAATAGATCGATTGATCATCGTCCCCGACGCAACAGATGTTCTTGTGCCCCTGCGCCAACAACCGCAGCCAAAGATACTGCACCAGATTGGTGTCCTGATATTCGTCAACCAAAATGTAACGGAATGTCCGATGATACTGCGCCAGCACGTCCGGCTGCGTCCGTAATATTTCGGTCACGTGCAGGATCAGGTCGCCAAAATCCGCCGCGTTCAGCGCCAATAACCGCTGTTGATACGCCGCATACAATCCCTGGGCGAGCGCCGTGGCCTCATCGGCGCCAGGATCCACCGCCGCCCGCGCGGGCGTCAGACCCCGATCCTTCCAACGTTGGATCAACGACATGACCGAGGCGGGGGTCCACCGTTTGGTGTCGATCCGCGCGGCCTCCATGACCTGCTTCAACAGCCGCAACTGGTCGTCCGTATCCAGGATTGTAAAGTTTCCCGACAGTCCGGCCAGCTCGGCATGGCGACGTAACATCCGCGCGCAAATCGCATGGAATGTGCCAAGCCAGAGGCCCTCGGCCGGCTGACCGATGATCGCCGCGACCCGCTCGCGCATCTCACGGGCCGCCTTATTGGTGAAGGTGACCGCCAGAACCTGATTCGGAAATGCTTTTTTAGACAATAGTATATGGGCGAACCGCGTGGTCAGCACCCGCGTCTTGCCGGTCCCCGCGCCGGCCAGCACCAGCAACGGCCCGTCCAAGGCTTCGACGGCCCGCCGCTGCTCGGGGTTCAGGGGCGCCAAATAGTCAGTCATGCGATGGGTCCAAAAAGCACGCGCGGAGTATGGGCCAGCGCGTGGGTTGCGGCCAACTCCCGCGGCAGCGGAGCGCGCGCGGAACACGCGGCGGATTTTATCGTTCCGGTTGAGGGTGTCCGAGCGATGACTGCGGTTGTACTCGTCTAATTTATCAAAAAGTGTAAGGTTTTCTTTACGGACTCTGTCCCTGGGCCAGTCCTAATAAAAATAACCTATTGTAATATCATATTTATTTGTTTGGCACGGCATTTGCTTACAACCTCAAGTGGACTAATCAACGTATCAATTATTTATAATAGGATCTAAAAAAATGAAACATACCCTTCTCGGTGCCGTCAGCACCATTGCGATGGGAGCCGCTCTTGGCTTGGGCACCGCGTCCACCGCCTCCGCCGTGACAGTCACCCAAACCGACGCCTGGACTGTCGGGAACAGCCTGACCGGCAAACAGAACGAGACCTTCAGCAGCTTCAACGCTGGCCTGGGCACCCTGAACAGCGTCGTGGTTCGCTACACGGTGAACTCGTTCAAAATCTCGCAGAACGCGTCCGCCGGCCCGACGGCCGGCAGCGCGACAAATATCAACGCGATCGGCTCCATCGGCGTGATCAGCGCGCCGTTCGGCCTTGCCCTGGCGACCGCGAGCCTGACGACCCCGACCTACACCGGCCCAATCGCCATCGGCAAAGCCAGCTACGGCCAATCCACGATGACGCCAGTTCCGCTGATTGAAACGCAAACCCTGACGGGAGCCGCGCTCGCCGCGTTCATCGGCGCCGGCACGATTGGCATCACGCTGTTCGCCTCAAACTCGCTGAACCCCGCGGTCGGCTCGACCGTGTCTGGCACCGTTTCGGTTGGCGTGACGGGCCAGGCGTCGGGCACAATCGCGCTCGACTATAACTTCACGGCGCCGCCACCGCCGCCGCCGACCGGCACGCCCGAGCCCGCCAGCCTGGCGATGCTCGGCGCCGGTCTCGTGGGTCTCGGCGCGATGCGCCGCCGCCGCAAGGTCTGAACCGCAGCGTCTTTTCACGGTGTCGGCTCGTCGGGACAGCGCGTGATCCCGGCAGGACGATCGAGGCGCCAGACTTACCCGGACAAGGCCATGGCCTTGTCCGGGGTTGCCTCAACCGACCGCCCCGCGTTTCCGCTAATTCCGCCGCCAACCTGGCGCCGGGTGTAAGGATTTCTTTACAGGTCATCTCGGCGATGACCCCAGCTGATCATTAACCCATTGCGATTCATAACAGTTCCAACTTGGCACGGGCGTTGCTTACTACTGGCTACGACCACCCCGCGTATCAACTTTTTTGGAATAGGATTGGGAAATCGATGAAACACAACCTCCTCGGTGCCGTCAGCACCATCGCCATGGGAGCCGCCCTCGGACTTGGCGCCGCGTCGACCGCGTCCGCGGTCACGATCACGCAGACCGATGCTTTCACGTTCGGTAACAGCTTGACCGGCAAGAAGGCCGAAGTCTTTAACGGCTTCCTCGGCACCACCGCCCCGGCTGGCAGCACCTTGAACAGTGTCGTCGTGCGCTACACGCTGAACTCGTTCAAGATTTCGCAGAACGCGTCCGCCAGCCCCACGGCGGGCAACGCGACGAACATCAACGCCATTGGCAATCTTGGCGTGATCAGCGCGCCGTTCGGCCTGACGCTGGCGACCGCCAGCCTGACGACCCCGGCCTTCACCGGCAACGTCCCCGTGGGTAAAGCCAGCTACGGCACGGCCACCCTGACGCCCGTTCCGCTGGTTGAGACGCAGACCCTCACGGGCGCCGCGCTGACCGCGTTCCTCACCGCCGGCACTCTCAGTATCACCCTGTTCGCTTCGAACTCGCTCAACCCGCTTAGCGGCGCGACCGTGTCCGGCACCGTCTCGGTCGGCGTGACCGGCCAAGCCACGGGCAGCCTCGCGCTCGACTATAACTTCACCGCGCCTCCCCCGCCGCCGCCGCCGCCGCCGACAGGCACCCCGGAACCCGCCAGCCTCGCGCTGCTCGGTGCCGGACTCGCTGGTCTCGGTGCGATGCGCCGCCGTCGGAAAGTCTGATACAAAGCCGCTTTGCCGCTGCTTTAAGACGCGTAAAAACATCTGGGATGCTTCGGCATCCCAGATGTTCGCGTTTAAGGCCCACCCTCAACGCCAATCATCCCCAAACCAAACGCGAAATATTGACAAAAACACACCCGGCAGCCAAATTACCGGGAATGGTGGGAATAAAATCTGAGTTTGTCGCTATCAGCGTTTTGGATCGCCCAGAATGAAACCCACCCTCGATGTCGAGCACACGCTCGAAACCGCCATTACCAAACAACAAGCCGGGTCCTGGCAAGAAGCTGAAACGCTCTACCGTGAGATCCTTAGCGACGATCCCGATCAGGTCGAGGCTCTGAACCTCCTCGGTCTTATCCTGCAGGACACCGGACGGCACGCGGAGGCGCTGGACGTCATCGGCCAGGCAATCACCATCGATCCAGAGTTCGCCGAAGCCTTCGCCAATCAGGCCCGCGGCCTGAATATCCTGCAACGCTGGGACGAAGCGCGCGCGGCCAGCTTAAAAGCAACCAACCTCGACCCCGACCTCGGCGAAGCCTGGCAGCAACTCGGCCTCGCGAATCTTCACTTGAACCTCCTCGACCAGGCCCGCGACGCCTATCGCAAAGCCGAGGAATTGTTACCCGACTCAATCGACATCCAGGCCGGTCTCGCCGAGGCGGCGAAACACCTTCGCGACCACGCGACGGTCGTGGAAACCTTGGTGAACCTGCTCGACGCGCAACCCGACGACATTAATATCCTGATCAATCTCAGTATCGCACTCACGGTCCTCGATCGGCTCGATGAGGCGCTTCCCCTGCAGCATCGCGCACTCGAACTCGATCCCAATAATCGCCAGGGGCTCCACGCGATGGCCGCGACCATGTTCGCCCAACGCTACGATCTTCCCGAACTGGAATCCGTGTGCCGCCGCCTGCTGCGGCTCGACCCCGGCAATCTCCACGCGATGTCGATGCTGGCCGGGACCCTCGGCTGGCTCGGACGCTTCAGTGAAGCAAAAGCAACCTATTCCGAAATGCTGGAAATCCAACCGGATCACCAAAACGCCCGCTCGATGCTGTCGGTCCTGGCCTCGGATTCCGGCAGCGATCCGAACCCCGACCTCGCCGTGCTCCGCGAGCGTCTCGACGACATTGAACAAACCGTCATCAACCGCGTCTCCGCGGGGTTTTCAATCGGCAAGAACCTCGAACGCGCGGGCGACTTCGACGCCGCGTTCGAAGCCTATGCGCAAGCCAATCGCGTGAATGACGAGGCTCTTCGCAAAGCCGGCCTCGCCTACAAACCCGATGACCTGCGGCGTTACGTCGATTGGAACATCGAATATTTTCGCGACACCCGGTTCACCACGCTGCAACCCTTCGGCAACCGCTCGGAAATGCCGGTGTTCATCGTCGGCATGCCGCGTTCCGGCACCTCGCTGGTGGAACAAATCGCCGCCAGCCATCCGGACGTGTTTGGCGGCGGCGAACGCCGCGACATCGACGGCATTATGAACCGGCTGACCCGAGGACCGTCACCGGCCATCCCCAATCAATGGGATCTCGGCATGATGCGGCTGGAAACAAACCAGCATATCGCGTCCATGCGCGACGTCGGCGGCGGCGCCGCCCGCGTCACCGACAAATTGCCGGATAACATCTTCTTCCTGGGCCAGATCGCCCTGCTATTTCCCGCCGCGCGCATCATCGTTTGCCGCCGCGACATTCGCGACGTGTGTTTGTCGATCTTCACCAATCACTTCACCGACTCGCTGAACTGGTCGAACGCGTTGGAGGAAATCGGCGTCCGCGCCATGGAAACCGAGCGCATCTTCAACCATTGGCGCCAGCATGTCCCGCTCCGCATGCTCGAAATCAAATACGAAACCCTGACCGCCAATCTCGAGTCCGAGAGTCGGCGTCTCATCGATTTCCTCGGCCTGGACTGGAATCCGGCCTGCCTCGAGTTCCATAAAACCGAACGCGCCGTCGCCACCGTCAGCTATATGCAGATCCGCCAACCGATCTACGACAGCTCGGTCGGCAGATGGCGCCGCTTCGAACGCCATCTCGGGCCGCTATTGAAGGCGCTGGAGGGTCACCCCGACGGGGAGGTAAAGTCGGGTCACCCCGACGGCGACGACGCCACCGCGGCCAACTGATGCCTCTGGTCCCCGCCAGCCGTGACGTCGCCGCAACGCCGCCAATCGCCCGCACCGATATCCTGCTGTCCCGCGGCAAGACCGCGGCGCGCGAGGGAAGATGGACCGACGCGATCGACATCCTAACCCGCCTGCTCAGCCACGATCCAACCCAACGCGACGCCTTGAATGAGCTCGCGATGGTCCACGCCAACATCGGCGACACCCCAGCCGCGCTCCGTTGCCTGGAAAACTCCCTGAAGATCGAACCGTCGCAACCCGCCATGTGGCAAGCCATGGCGGCGCTATATCTCAGAATCGGCGAGCACGATAAGGCGCTGGCCGGCTTCGACCGCTGGATTCTCCTGCGCCCCGACCTGATCCAGGCCAAAGCCGTTCGAGCCGACACGCTCAATTATCTCGGACGCTATGAAGAAGCCGCCGCCGCGTTCCAGAACCTCGCCGCCATCAACCCATCATACGCCTGCGGCCTGGGCGTAGCCCAGACCTGGTGCGGTCGATATCAGGAAGCCCTGGACGCCTTCGACCAGGCGATCCCACGGCCCGATATCGGCCCGTCCGCGCTCATGAACAAAGCAACGCTGCTGTTGCGCATGGGCGACTTTCCCGCCGGCCTCCCGCTCTACGAAGCGCGCTGGGACCTGTTGCAACCCAGGCCCAAGCCCAAATCCGACAGGCCGCTCTGGCTTGGCGAAACCAGCCTCACCGGCAAACGCCTCCTGATCCACGCCGAGCAAGGCTTCGGCGACGCGCTCCAATTCTGCCGCTACGCCACCCTGGCCGCCGACGCCGGAGCAACCGTGATCCTCAGCGCCCGCCAACCGCTATTGCGCCTCTTCTCGACCCTGAAAGGCGTGTCCCAAATCGTGGCCGACGGCGACATCGTGCCCGACCACGATCTGCAATGCCCCATGATGAGTCTCCCATTGGCGTTCGGCACGACACTCGCTTCGATCCCATCTCGTGTCCCCTATCTCCGGGCGGACCCCTCACCCTGGCGCGACCGTCTGAATCACATCCCCGGCAAAAAAATCGGCCTCGTCTGGGCTGGCGAAGCGCGCCTCGGCCATACCGAGGCCATGGCGACCGACAAGCGCCGCTCCATCCCGCTCTCAGCACTCGCTCCCCTGGCGTCAGTGCCCGACTGCGCGTTCTTCTCCCTCCAAATTGGACCGGCGGCGAACCAAACGGCCCGTCCGCCCCAGGGAATGACCATCCGCGATCTCACCGGCGAATTACACGACTTCGCCGATACCGCGGCACTGATCGAATGCCTGGACCTGATTATCACGGTCGACACCGCCGCCGTTCATCTCGCCGGTGCCCTGGGCAAACCAACCTATTTGCTGAACCGGTACGATACCTGCTGGCGATGGTTGCTAAACAGCACCGATTCGCTTTGGTACCCCGCCCTGCGCATCTTCCGCCAACCGACTCCGCACGACTGGACCACGCCCATTCACGCCGCAACCCAGGCCCTGCGCGCGTTCGCCGCGTCCTGACGCGCCATGCCGGCCGCACCACCGAAACGCCCTCCTCCGGAATAATCCGATGCCAAAACTACCAAGCCTTCGGGATACAAATTTCGCTCCGCCTCCCGCCCAAACCAATGTCATGTTCCAACGCGCGCTCGTGGCGGATCGCGAAGGACAGTCCGCGCAGGCGATCCAGATCCTGACACGCATCCTGTCAATCGACCCGCTCAACACCGACGCCCTCAACGAAATCGCCATCATCCAATTTCGACTGGGCTCCTGGCCGGACGCGATGCGGCATTTTGAGGCTTTGTTGCGGATCGATCAACGCAATCCACGCAACTGGAAAAACTACGGCGTCGCGTTGCTGCAGGCCGGCGCGTTCGAGCAGGCGCTGATCTGTTTCGAAAACATTCATAAATTACAACCCGCCGATGCGGAAACCGGAGTTCTCCACGCGAACACCCTGTTTTATCTCGGCCGATTCCAGGAAGCGGGCGAGATCTATACGCCGCTGACAAACATCGACCCCCGCGCCGCGATCGGTCTTGGCCTGACCCACCAATGGCGTGGCCGCTATCAGGATGCCTTCAGCGCGTTCGATCGCATGATCGGGCCACCGCATAAACTCCCGCTCGCGGTCTACAACAAAGCCGTCCTGATGATCCTGTTGGGCGACCTCGTGCCCGGCTTCCAACTTCACGAACAACGATGGGAACTTCTGCGCGGCGAATACGAACCAAGATCGACCCGCCCGCTCTGGCTTGGCGAAACCAGTCTCGCCGGAAAAACCCTATATTTATACTACGAGCAAGGCCTGGGCGACACCCTGCAGTTCTGCCGTTACGCGACAATGGCCGCCGCGGCCGGCGCGACCGTGATCCTCGAAGTGCAAAAACCGCTGCTCCGGCTTATGAAAACCCTGCCCGGTATTACCCAATTGATCTCCGAGGACGACCCGGTCCCCGATCACGATCTGCGTTGCCCGCTCATGAGCCTTCCGCTCGCCTTCAACACCACGATCGATACGATCCCCGCGCCCGATCGCTACTTGCAGGCGGATCCCGCCGAGGCGGCGATCTGGCGGGAACGCCTCGCGGGAACCGAGGACAAGAGAATTGGCCTGATCTGGGCTGGTGCTTCACGATTGGGCATGCAGGCCGCGATCGTGGCCGCGGATCGCCGCCGATCCATCGCGCTTGAAGCCCTCGCACCACTCGCATCGATCCCCGGCAGCGCTTTCTTCTCCCTGCAAATCGGCCCGCCATCACAGCAAACCGTCCATTGGCCCGCGAATGTGCCGTTGCATGATCACACCGGACATCTGAACGATTTCGCCGACACCGCCGCGTTCATCGAAAATCTCGACCTTGTGATCAGCGTCGACACCTCGACCGCTCATTTGGCCGGCGCCATGGGCAAACCCGTTTGGTTGCTAAACCGGTTCGATACCTGTTGGCGATGGTTTCTCGAACGCGACGACACGCCCTGGTACAAATCGATGCGAATTTTCCGCCAACCCGCGTCCGGCGATTGGACCTCCGTCGTCCAGGCGGTGACCAGGCGGATGACCGAGACCGCCTGATGCCAAAACTGCCACAGGCGTCCCTGGCGCTTCCCGCCGGCCAACCCGACGTCCTGATCGCACGTGCCCGTTCAGCCCATGCGGCCGGCCGGCCCGACGAAGCCGAGCGCCTGCTGCGGCGCGCCCGATCCATCGATCCGCTGCACAAGGACGTCATCAAGGAACTCGGTCTGATCCTGGAACAGCGCGGCGCGCTGCTCGAAGCGATGGAGCAGTTCGAAACCTTCACCCGCATCGACCCCAAGGACCCGCTGGGGTGGTGGAATTTCGGCGCGGCATTGCTGAAAGCCGGAGCCTTTCCCGAAGCCCTCGCCTGTTTCGAAAACCACATCCAACTCAGACCGTCCGACCTCGACGGACATTTGATGCGCGCCGACACCCTGCATTATCTCGGCCGGTTCGCCGAGGCCGCCACGGCCTACGCGGCCCTCGCCACCCTCGACGATCGGGCGCTCATCGGTCTGGGCGTGACCCAGGCGATATGCGGCCAGGACGAGGCGGCGCGAAATGCATTCGACCGCGCGCTGGCGGCGAACCCTGATGACGCGGCCGCTCTTTACGCCAAAGCCCAAATGCACCTCCGCCGCGGCGATTTCCCGGCCGGCCTGCCATTGTTCGAGCATCGTTGGGCCCTCCAAACCACCCAAACGATCAGGTCAGGCCGGCCCATTTGGCGCGGCGAAACGAATCTCACCGGCAAAACCCTCTATATCCACTGGGAACAGGGCCTTGGCGATTCACTCCAGTTCTGCCGGTACATCCCGCTCGCGGCGGCCGCGGGCGCCACCATCATACTGGAGGTTTTGCCCGCGCTCAGCCGGCTCATGACCACGCTGGATGGCGCGGTCACCGTCATCACGCCGGGCGATCCCATTCCGCCGCACGACCTGCGTTGCCCGATGCTAAGCCTGCCGCTGGCATTCGGAACCACGCTCGAGACGATTCCGGCCAGCATTCCCTACCTCCGCGCCCATCCCGCCGCCACGACCCTCTGGCGCGAAAAACTACGCGATGTCCCTGGAAAAAAGATCGGCCTCGTCTGGGCTGGCGGCTCACGCGCGCACCTGGCGAGGCCCGACGTGACGGCCGTGGCGCAACGCACCAGCCTCATCCTGCACGCGCTCCGCCCCCTGGCGTCGATCCCCGGCTGTTCCCTTGTGTCCATTCAACTCGGTCCCGACGCCGCGACCCTCGTACCCCCACCCACCGGCATGATCCTCCACGACCACACCGCCGACTTTCTCGATTTCGCCGACACCGCCGCCCTCATCGAAAACCTCGATCTGATCATCAGTGTCGACACCTCGACCGCTCATCTCGCGGGCGCGATGGGCAAGCCGGTCTGGCTGCTGAACCGCTTCGATACCTGCTGGCGCTGGTTCCTCGATCGCGAGGACAGCCCCTGGTATCCCTCAATGCGGATTTTCCGTCAGCCCACCCCCGGCGACTGGACCACCGTCATCCAAAACGTCACCGCGGCGTTACGAGACTTCGCCGCCTGACACCCGGCAGCCCAAAAGATGCGCGATCGCGAACGTCAGTTCCGGCCGGTTCAGCGTGTAGAAATGGAACTCATCCACCCCATTCGCCTGCAACAATCGCACCTGCTCCGCCGCCACCACCATCCCGATCATGCGGCGCAATTCCGGCTCGTTCTCCGTCCCCTCGAACATCCGGCCCAACCAGCCCGGCACCGACGCCCCGCACATCGCCGAAAACCGCGCGATCTGAGCGTAATTCGTCACCGGCATGATCCCCGGCACCACCGGCGCCTTAATCCCCGCCGCGTGGCAGCGCTCCAGAAACCGCAGATACACATCGGTGTCGAAAAAATACTGCGTGATCGCCCGCGTCGCGCCCGCGTCCAGCTTCCGCCGCAACGCATCCAGATCGTCGAGCGGGCTGAGCGCGGCCGGATGAGTTTCCGGATACGCCCCCACTGAAATCTCAAACGGGGCGATCGCGTGCAAGCCCGCGACCAGATCGGCCGCGAACGCATACCCCCCCGGATGCGGCTCATACGCCGATCCCGCTGGAGGATCCCCGCGCAGCGCCACGATGTGGCGGATCCCCGCGTCCCAATACGACCGCGCGACCTCGTTCACCTCGTCTTTCGTCGCCCCGACACAGGTCAGATGCGCCGCCGCGCGCAATTTCGTCTCCCGCGCGATCCGCGCCACGGTCCCGTGCGTGCGCTCCCGCGTCGACCCGCCCGCGCCGTAGGTGACCGAGACAAACCGCGGCCCCAGAGG
>JAYVXQ010000093.1:0-22891 GCA_043785025.1 Acetobacteraceae bacterium | reverse complement strand
CGTCGCTCACCGGCCTGCCCGCCAATCACCGCAGCTTCGACGTCCCGCTGCCCGGCTTCATCCACGCCGCGACCCCGCATTTCTATCACGGCGCCACTCCGGGTGAATCCGAGGACGATTTCGCCACCCGCCTCGCGCAAGAGTTGGAGGACATGATCCTCAAGGAAGGCCCGGATACCGTCGCCGCCATGTGGGCCGAGCCGATCATGGGTGCGGGCGGCGTGATCGTTCCGCCCGCCGGATATTTTCCGAAAATCCAGGCGGTATTGCGCAAATATCAGGTGCTGCTGGTCGTCGATGAGGTGATCTGCGGTTTCTGGCGCACCGGTCAATATTGGGGCAGCCAGACGCTTGGTATCGAGCCCGATATCCTGGTTTGCGCCAAGGCCTTATCCGCCTCGTATCTGCCGATCAGCGCCGTGCTGGTGAACCAGTTCGTGTTCGACGCGCTGGCGAAAGAAAGCAACGCCATCGGCACGTTCGGCCACGGCTTCACCTATTCCGGGCATCCGGTGCCCGCCGCCGTCGCGATCGAGACATTGAAAATCTACGACGAAATGAACATGGGCGCGCATGTCGGCCAGGTCGGTCCGCATCTGCAAAACGAACTGCGCCGCCGCTTCGCCGATCATCCATTGGTGGGCGAGGTGCGCGGCGTTGGCCTCATCGCCGCGGTAGAATTCTCCGCCGACAAAACCGCCCACACCCCGTTTGACCCGCGCGAGAAAATCGCCGCCCGCCTGATGAAACTCTGCGAGCAAAACGGCGTCATCATCCGCGGCGTCGCCAACGACAGCCTGTGTTTCAGCCCGCCTTTGGTCATCTCGACCGAGGAAATCGACGAAATGCTAACCCGCTTCAGCACCTCACTGGACGAGCTGACGGTGCAACTCCGCCGAGAACAAATAACCGTGGTGAGTTAGCCACCAACCCAAACGGATAAAAGTTTTTGCTTCTTTTTTCAAAAAGAAGCGCTTTCTTATGTTCTTTTTTGAAAAAAAGAACCAAAAAACTTTTATCCGTTTTGGGCCTGGACTTAACCGATCCGGGCCACGAATTGTCCGTCGCCGGGACGCGCCAGCACCGTCGCGCCGTCCCAGATCATCCGCCCGCGCAGGAATGTCGCCGCCACCCGCGCGCGCATTTTGTCGCCGTGCCACGCAGACCAGTTCATCTCCGGCCGATCCACCAAAGACGCCTCGTCGAACACGAAATCGCCAACCTCCAGCACCAGCAAATCGGCGTCCGACCCCACCCGGATCGCGCCCTTCTTCGGCCAGATGCCATGCAATTTGGCACTCCGCTCAGCGCAGTAGATCGCCATCAGGGTCGGCGACAACCCGCGCGCCTCCAACAACGTGAACATCAACGGCGCGAAACTCTGCAACCCGGTCAAACCAGCGCCACAGTCAAAAATATTTTCCGCCGTTTTACGCGCGCGCGGCCAGGGCGCGTGATCGGTGGAGATGTAGGCGATCTTATCCGCCACCAAACACGCCCACATAAGCTCCACCTCATCCGCGGTGCGGAACGGCGGATTGCACTTCCCAAACCCCTTCAGACGCACGATGTCGTCCTCGGTCATGCACAGATAATGAATGCACGCCTCGCCGGAGGTCTTCGCCCCCATCGCGCGGAATTGTTCCGCCAGCGTGAAGCCGCGCGCGATCGAGGAATGCGCGATGTGCACATGCGCGCCCGTCTCCAGCGCCATCTCGAATATCTCGAGATCCGCCATCGACTCGGCCAAGGGCGGACGCGTGCGGCAATGCATCAGCGGATCAGTGCGGCCCGCCGCGCGCGCCTCGGCGGTGAGTGTCTCCACCAGTTCCTGATCTTCATTATGGATCGCGACCGGCAATCCGGTCTTCGCGATTTCCCGAAACGCCGCCAGCATCGTCGGATGATCGATGCGCGGAAACCGCACGGCGTCATACTCATACGTCGACAGCTTGAAGGCCGAGATCCCGCCCATGGCCAGTTCCGCGATCGCGCCGACGCCTCCGGTTTTCGTGATCGTGCCGTACAGCGCCATATCGACATGCGAGGTCCGGTTCACCCAACCGATCTTCTCGCGTAACAGCGCCGCGTCGGTCACCGGCAGCGGCACGTCATAGGGCATGTCGCAACACGTCGTGACCCCGCCCGCCGCGGCGCAGCGTGACGCCGTCTCGATCCCCGGCCAGCCGGTCGATGACGAGGTGTGCATGTGCCCATCCACCAGGCCCGGCAGAATCAAACGCTCCCCCATCGCGATCGTTTCATGCGCCGGTGGCGGCACACCCTGACCGATCGCGGCGATCACCTCACCGCGGATGGCGACGTAACCCTCACGCAGAATCGCGTCGGTGGTGATGACGGTGCCGCTGACGACACGATCGAATGGCGTTGACACTTATATATAGGCATCCTTCGGTGCGGTCTTTTTCGTCATGACCCCAAAGCGACCTTGCCGCGGCGGATGCGCGACCGTAGGAAGCAACGGGATGGCGAGAGTATCGCGCCAGCCAGTCAGGTACAGCAAGTGCGTGAACCGTGGGGAGAGCCCAGTACCACACCGTCACGCGAAATGGAGGATTGAATGATTACGCACGACGTCCGGGTCCACCCCTCAAAATCCGGGTTGAAACGCGAGGACCAGTTGGCCTGGAAGATCGCCGGCGTCGCCGCCGATAAAGTCGCCGTCGATAAAGACGTCGCGGGCATGATCATCAACCGGATCATCGACAACGCCTCCGTCGCGATCGCCGCGATCAATCGCCGTCCGGTCGTTTCGGCGCGCGACATGGCGCTGGCCCGTCCGCACAAAAATGGCGCGACCGTGTTCGGCGTGCCCGCCGGCAAGCGCGTCACACCCGAATGGGCGGCATGGGCCAACGGCACCGCGGTGCGCGAGCTGGATATGCACGACACGTTCCTCGCCGCCGATTATTCGCATCCCGGCGACAACATTCCCCCGATCCTCGCGGTCGCGCAGACCATGGAAAAATCCGGCCGCGATCTGCTGCGCGGTCTGGCCACCGGCTATGAAATTCAAATCGACCTCGTGCGCGCGATCTGCCTGCACGCGCACAAGATCGATCACATCGCGCATTTATGTCCCGCGCAGGCCGCCGGCATCGGCACGCTGCTCGGTTTGAAACAGGACATGATCTATCAGGCCGTGCAGCAGGCCGTGCATGTCAGCTTCACCACACGCCAGTCGCGCAAAGGCGAAATCAGCTCCTGGAAAGCGTACGCCCCCGCGCATTCCGGCAAGCTCGCGATCGAGGCCGTGGACCGCGTGCTGCGCGGCGAGGGCGCGCCAAGTCCGATCTATGAAGGTGAGGACAGCGTGATCGCCTGGATGCTGGATGGACCGGACGCGCATTATCAGGTGCCCTTACCGGGTCCGGGCGAAAAGAAACGCGCGATCATGGACAGCTATACGAAGGAGCACAGCGCGGAATATCAATCGCAGGCGCTCATCGATCTCGCGTTCCGCATGCGCGACAAAATCGCCGATATGGAACAAATCGAGAAAATCGTGATCCACACCAGCCATCACACCCATTACGTGATCGGCACCGGCGCCAACGATCCGCAAAAAATGGATCCGAAAGCCAGCCGCGAAACATTGGATCATTCGATCATGTACATTTTCGCCGTCGCGTTGCAGGACGGCAAATGGCATCACGTCGACAGTTACGCGCCCAAACGCGCGGGACGTGCTGAGACCGTACGCCTCTGGCACAAGATCGAGACGATCGAGGATAAGGAATGGACACGGCGTTATCTCACCACCGATCCGAATGAACTGTCTTTCGGCGGCCGCGTTGACATCGTCATGCGCGACGGCTCCACCATCACCGATGAGATGGCGGTCGCCAACGCGCATCCGTTGGGCGCCAAACCCTTCGCCCGCGATCAATACATTCAAAAATTCCTGACCCTGACCGACGGCATCGTCTCGACACGGGAAGCCAACCGCTTCCTCGACGCCGCCCAATCCCTCGCCAGCCTCGCCGCGGGCGACCTGCATCTGTTGAACGTCGCCTTGCCAGCGGGCACTCTGGCTGTCGGCAAACCGGGCATCATTTAGGGAGCAAACACCATGAGCGAAACCGCTTTACCCAACCGCGCGAAAAAAGGCGTCGGCCTGTCCGGCATCGTCGCGGGCAACACCGCTTTGTGCACCGTCGGCCGCTCCGGTAACGATCTGCATTACCGCGGCTATGACATCCTCGACGTCGCCGATGTCTGCGAGTTTGAGGAGATCGCTTTTCTGATCGTCCACGGCGCGCTGCCGAACAAGGCGCAACTGCGCAATTACAAAGCCAAACTGAAATCCCTGCGCGGCCTGCCGGCGTCCGTCAAAGCGGCGCTGGAGGCCCTGCCCGCGGCGTCGCACCCGATGGATGTCATGCGCACCGGCATCTCCGTGCTTGGCTGCGTGATGCCCGAGAAGGACGACCAGAACCCGCCGGGTGCGAAAGACATCGTCGATCGCATGATGGCGTCACTCGGCTCGATGCTGCTGTACTGGTTCCATTTCTCGCAGAACGGCAAACGGATCGAGGTGGAGACCGACGACGAAACCATCGGCGGGCATTTCCTGCATCTGCTGCACGGCAAAAAACCCAGTGACGACTTCGTCCGCGCGATGCACACCTCGTTGATCCTCTACGCCGAGCATGAATTCAACGCCTCCACCTTCACCTGCCGCGTCGTCGCGGGCACCGGTGCCGACATGCACTCGGCGATCACCGCGGGCATCGGCGCCCTGCGCGGTCCGAAACATGGCGGTGCCAACGAGGTTTCTTTCGAAATCCAGAACCGCTATGCCTCGCCCGACGACGCCGAGGCGGATATTCGCAAACGCATCGCCAACCGCGAGGTCGTGATCGGTTTCGGACACGCGGTGTATACCATCGCCGATCCGCGCAATGAAGTGATCAAGAAAGTCGCGCGCCATTTATCCGAACAGGCCGGTGACATCCGCCTGTTCACCATCGCCGATCGCATCGAGGCGACGATGATGGAAGCCAAAAAAATGTTCGCCAACCTCGATTGGTTCAGCGCCATTTCCTATCACATGCTGGGTGTACCAACGAACATGTTCACGCCCTTGTTCGTGATCGCGCGCACATCCGGCTGGGGTGCGCACGTGATCGAACAGCGCATCGACAACAAACTGATCCGCCCCACGGCGAATTACATCGGTCCGGAAAATCTGAAATTCGTGCCCATCGATCAACGCGGCTGATCGACCAAAATACCGTGCTTATAATACCGCCGCGGCCACACCGCGGCGGTTTTTTTTTAACTTCGATAATTTCTGATTGACATCGGCGCGTCATATGTCGAGAAGCGAGATAGGGTGAATCTGAATCGATTCCCGTCAACGAGTCGTAATGCCCATCTTAAATCGAAAATCGCGTGAACTTCAACGTGGCGAAAACCTCATAGTGGCAAAGATCTCCATCGACGCGCGGCGCTCAAACACAACGCTCTGGTCTTTGGAAATGTTTTTCGCGATTTGGAAATCCACCCAGGACGGCCTTACCTCCACCAGGCGATCCGTTTTATTCCGTAACGAAACCCGCCGCCCCGATCACCTGATCGCGGCGCCGGCAACAGGGAGTTATCAGGCGTGACCAACGACGACATCACAACCGACGACGTGGAACGGGCGCAACCGCTCGCGATGCGGGCTGGCGTGCGCAAGACCGCGAAGAAAGCCATGGGCCGTAAGCCCGCGGCGAAAAAAGCCGCGACGCGCAAGCCCGCCGCGAAAAAGGCCGCGCCGAAAAAAACCGCGGGCCGTAAGGCCGCCGTGAAGAAGGCCGCGCCGAAAAAAGCCGCGGGCCGTAAAGCCGCCGTGAAGAAAGCCGCGCCTAAAAAAGCCGGTCGCAAAGTCGCCGCGAAAAAAGCCGGCCGTCCCCCCGCGAAAAAAACCGCCGGCCGCAAAGCCGTCGCGAAAACCGCAACGCGCAAAACCGGTGTGAAAAAAGCCGCGCCGAAAAAAGCCGCCGCGCGTAAAACCGCCGTGAAAAAAGCCGCGCCGAAAAAGGGCGCACGCAAAGTTGGACGTCCGCGCAAAACCGCCGCGGCGCCCGCGCCGATGACGGATCATGCGTCCGACGCCTCTGAAAGCTGATCTCGCCAGAGCATCATTCGATCAGGTGGATACACCTGATCGAATAAAGCTGCTCGCCAAAACAAATACCTGGAGCGGGCATCATTCGATCAGGCGGATACACCTGATCGCATAAAGCTGCTCGCCAAAACAAATACCCAGAGCGGGTTCCGTGCGCCAACGCGATCGGAAACCGCTCGGGCCCTGAGTGATGATCGCGATCGCTCAGGGCCCGAGGCCTCAGGCCGGGTCGTTCAAGCCTTCAGCTCATGTCCTTCAACAAATCCTCAACCTGAGCCGGCGTCAACACCCGCGGCGACGCCCCACGCAGCAGCAAATATAATTTCGCCGCTTCTTCCAGTTCCTCCGCCGCGTACACGGCATCCAGCAACGTCTTCCCCGACACCACCGGCCCGTGATTCGCCAGCAACACGGCGCGCGCATCCGGCGCGGCGGCGCGGATCGCGGGCTCCATCGCCGGATCGCCCGGCCGGAAATACGGGATCACCGGCAAACGCCGCCCAATCCGCATCACGAAATACGGCGTCAACGGCGGGATCGGATTATCCGCGTTCACCTCGGGCAAACACGCGACCGCCGTCGCCAAAGTCGAGTGCAAATGCACGATCGCCCCGGCATCCGCGCGCGTCGTGTAAAACGCGCGATGCATGAACACTTCTTTCGACGGTTTATCGCCGCTCACGTGACGGAACCCGCCATCCAGTTTCGCGATGCGCGCCGGATCCAATCGTCCCAGACTCGCATTGGTCGGCGTGATCAAATACCCGTCGTCGATCCGCATGCTGATGTTGCCCGCGCTGCCCACGGAAAATCCGCGCGCGAACAGGCTGGCCGCCAGTTCGGTCATCAACTCGCGCGACCGCGACTCACGCATCACGCGAACGCTTTCAAAAAGAAATCCGGCGCGCCAAAATTGCCTGACTTCAGCGCCAACAACATGTCCGGCCCATCGCCGGTCGCGAAGGTCCAGGGCACGCCGGGATCGATCTCCGCGCCGATACGCAGCCGCCGCACGCCCAATCGCGTGACGACCGCGCCCGAGGTTTCGCCCCCCGCGATCACCATCCGCCGCACGCCGCGCGCGACCAGCCCCTCGGCGATCCGCGCCATGGCATCCTCCAGCAGCGCGCCCGCGCGGCCAGGCCCGCCCAAACCCGCCTGGATCGCCGCCACCCGATCCGGCGGGCCGGAGGCCGCGATCACCACCGGCGCGGCGCCGATCCGGCCCTCAGCCCATGCCAGCGCCGTCGCGGCCAATGAAGCCGCGTCCGGCGTCGCCAGAGGATCCAGCTCATGCACCGTCCCCTGTGCCCGCACCATGCCCAACTGCGCCAGGGTGGCGCGCGAGCACGACCCCGCCAGCACCGCCGCCGCCCCCTCGACCTTGGGCAAGACCGCCGCATCGCCGGCCGCGGACAAGTATCCCGCGCGGCGGAAATTCTCCGGCAGACCCATCGCGACGCCGGACCCGCCGCCCAATAAAACATGCCGCTCCGCCGCCTCGCCGATCGCCATCAGATGCGCGTCGGTCACGGCATCGACGATCGCGTGGCGCCGCCCTTGCTCCTTCAACCGCGTCAGCGCGTCGCGGATCGCCGATGCGCCACGCGCGACCACGGGGAAACCGACCAGGCCGACGGTGCCCTCGGTCTGGCGCGACAACACGCGCACCAAATTGGAATCCGTCATCGGGGTCAGCGGATGGTTCTCCATCCCGCTTTCATGCAGCAACGCGCCGCCGACGAATAAATGCCCCAGATAGACCGAGCGCCCGTTGGCCGGAAACGCCGGACAATGCAACGCGAATCCGGAGCCGAGCACCTGTAACAGCGCATCCGTGACCGGCCCGATATTGCCCTGATCGGTACTGTCGAAGGTGGAACAATATTTGAAGAAATATTGCCGCGCCCCCGCCCCCCGCAACCACGACAGCGCGGCCAGACTCTGTTCGACAGCCCATGCGGGGGGCGCGGTGCGCGACTTGATCGCGACGACGACGGCATCCGCGTCGGGCACCGGATCACCGGCCGCGGGCGTGCCGATCACCTGCACCGTGCGCATGCCGCCGCGCACCAGCATGGAGCATAAATCGGTCGCCCCGGTGAAATCGTCGGCGATGGCGCCCAATAGCATGATCGGCTTTTCCTTGAAAAATCAGCCCAAACTCTCCGCGAACAGCGCGGCCTGCACAGACCAGGATGGCAGATTTTGTCCGGAACGCCAGGCCGCGTCCGCGAGATCGCGCCGCAAATCCACACCGAAAATCAGCCTCCGTAACGATTTCGAGACCTGGTCGCTGTCATCGACGGGACACGCGCACCCCGTCTCCGGCGTCACCAGCGCGCCCGCCGCCCCGCCTTTGGTAACGACGACCGGCAGCCCGCGCTTCAATGCCTCGGCGATCACCATCCCATACCCCTCATACCGCGTCGCCAGCGCGAACAGATCCGCGCGCCGCCACGCCGCGTCCAGCGCCTCACCGACCAGTTCGCCCGCGAAATGGACGCGATCGCCGATCGCCAGATCACGCGCCAGCGTCACCAGCTCCCGCGCGCAGGCGACATCCCGATCTGGCGAGCCCACGATCGTCAATCGCCAGTCCAGATCGAACAGCCGCGCCAGCGCGCGCAGCAGCACGTCATGCCCCTTGCGCGGGATCAATGTGCCGATCGACAGAATTTCGCACGAACCCCCGCCCAATCCCCCACGGGATCCCATACAGCGCGCCGCGTCATCCGTGCCCGGCACGATCACGGTGATCCGCGCCGCCGCCACGCCAAACCCCGCCGCCAGAGTATTCGCCGTCGTCTCCGACGTCGTGATGAACCGCGTCAGATGGCGGAACGAAGCGCGCTCGGCCGCATCCAGCCAGACGCGATCGGCGTCGTTCAATCCGGTTTCCAACGATAAGGGATGATGGATCAGGCCGACGGCGTTCCGCGCGGCCAGCGCCGCTTCCATCCCCGCGAAACCCGGCAACGCCAGGCCGTCGATCACGGGTATCGCATCGTGTGCCAGTCCCATCCAGGCCGTCCGCGCCGCTGATCGTCCCGCCTCATCAACCATCGGAAACGCGCCGTCCAACGCGACGACGTCGACATCATGGCCCGATGATCGAAGCCGCTCCACGATCCGGCGGTCATAGCCATAACCGCCGGACACGAGATCGAAGGGAGCCGGAACGATCAGAGAAATCCGCATCCGCCGTTCCAGCCTTTCTCACACGCCTTCGATGATATCGCCAAAGGGAACCCAGGTCTTACCATCCCATCGCATCAACCGCATCGCCCGGATCGGATGAAAATTGGTTGGGCTGGTGTTGATCTTGATCCCTGGCAGCAACATGGGGTTCTCATATTCTTTCAGGCTCGTCGCCTGCGCCATGATGTTCTCGCGCGAGAAATTCGTCCCGCATTGTTTCAACACCTGCAACATCGTTTTGCTGACGCTGTAAGCGAAGACATAGCTGAGATCGGTCAGATCCGCGCCCGCCATGTATTTCGTCATGAACGCCCGCCACTCGTTCATCCCCGGGTCATTATCCCAACGCTTATCGGTCGAGTCCTTGATGTAATTCGTGCTGATCATCCCGATCGAGTTCTCAGGACCGGCCGGCACCATCACCGTCCCCACCGATATCGCGACATTGGTCATGAAGAACAGCGGCTTCCAGCCCAGATCCTTCACTTTCTTAATCGACTGCGCGGCGAATTTCGGGATCGCGGCGACCAGCAGCACCGTGGCGCCCGACGCCTGCAGCGACGTCAACTGACTGTCGACCGTGGCGTCGGTCGTTTCATACGACGCGGTCACCGTCATCGTGTCGAATTTATCGCCCAGAATATCCTTCACCCCGGCCGGATAATCTTTGCCGAAATCGTCGTTCTGATACAAAATCCCGATTTTCGCGTTCGGATTCTGTTTCAGAATATATTTCGTGTAAATCTGCGCCTCGGTCCGGTAACTCGGCTGATAGCCCATCGTCCACGGGAAATTCTTGTAATCGCCCCATTTATCGGCGCCCGTCGAGATGAACAGATGCGGCACTTTCTTCTGGTTCACATATTTATGGATCGCCGAGTTCGTCGGCGTGCCCAACGTGTTGAACAGAAACGCGACCTCATCCTGTTCGACCAGACGGCGCACCTGCTCCACCGTCTTCGGCGGGCTGTAGCCATCGTCCAGCGAGATGAAATTGATCTTGCGCCCGCCGACGCCGCCCTGTTCATTGACCATGCCCCAGAACGCGGATTCCAGTTTTCCGATCACGCCATAGGCCGAGGCCGGACCGCTGTAAGCGATCGTGTGGCCGATTTTCAACTCGGTGGCGGTCACACCCGGCGTGTCCGCGGCGTGCGCCGTCGTGAAAACAGGCGCCGCCATCATGGCGGTGCCGAGGAGCGTGCGACGTTTCATTTTTTATCTCCCTGTTGATCCGGTGAGCTTGCCTCAATCGCGCGAAAATCGGAAGCCGCGCGGCGCGCCGCCGGATTTTTTTTGTAACGAACCGGCGCGCCGGCGGTCACCCCCCTGAAATTGGGCCGCCTGACATTGAAAAGGACCTTCGCCATGGACCGCGCGCATCGTTGGCTGCCCTGGCCCGCCGTTTTCCATGGCGCGGGCAGTTTGCTCACGTCGTGAGCCCCTTGGACATCGACCCGTACCACGACGGCGGCGCGCTGTTCAAACAGGCCGGCGCCGTCTGGCGCAGCGCCGTTTGCATCCCGCTGTCCTACAGACGGGAGGCATGGGCTGTCGTCACCCATGTCATCCCCCGCGCCAAAGCCCTGAGCGCGTGAGCCCAGAACGCGTGAGCCCAGAACGCGTGAGCCCAGAACGGGTGAGTCCAGAACGGGTGAGTCCAGAACGGGGTGCCACCGCGCGGTTTCCGCCGCGGCACCGCACCCGCGCGGCCCAAAGTCAAACCCTGGGCCGCCGGCGCCTCGCCCACCAGGCGGTCGATCGCCTCGCGGATCCGTGCCCGCGCCCGATGCAGCAGCACGCGCTGGTTTTCGGCGCTGATCTCCAGCAGCGCGCAGGTCTCAGCGGCGTCCCGGCCCTCCATGTCGCGCAGCAGGATCACCGCCCGCTGACCGGCCGGCAGCGCCGCGATCACGGTTTGCACATGAGCCCAGAGTTGCCGTCCCGCCACCACGCGCTCAGGGTTCAACTCATCCCACAGCCGCGGCGCCTCCGCCCAATGCCCATCGGGGCGGAACCGCGCCAAAGGCACCGCCCGCTCGCCGGATCCCTCCATCACCTGATCCAACCCGACCAGGCGGCCTTCCCGGCTCACCCGGGTGCGGGCACGGTTCAACACGATGCTGAAAATCCAGGTGACGAGGCTCGACCGTCCCTCGAAGCGGCCGACGCCGGAGTGAACCGCGATCCAGGAATCCTGCACGACCTCCTCGGCCTGCGCCTGACTGCCGATGATCGAGGCCGCGACCCGCACCAGCGAGGCATGGAACCGCCGCACCAGAAGACCGTACGCCGCCGCGTCGCCGGTGCGCAGACGGGTCAGAAAGACAGGCTCGTCAAACTCGGTCGCGCGCATGTTGATCGCCCGTTCACGCCCAGACACAATCCGGCGCCGGACAAAAACCGGTATCGTGGCGCCTCGCGGCGGTATACCCGGGATCGCGCGCCGCCAATACCCCTTCGCCCAACCGTCCCCTTTCAATTAACGAGGACCCCACGATGAAGTGCCGCGACATGGCCGAGCTGGCGACGCTGTATATGGAAGGCCCGCTGCCGCCGCGGCAACGCTTCGCGGCGCGCATGCATCTGTGGCTGTGCGGCCCGTGCCAGCGTTATCTCGCCCAACTGCGCCAGACCGTGCGTTTTCTGGAGGACGGCCCGCCCCCCGCGCCGCTGGAGCAGGAGGCCGTGATTCTGGCCCGGATCGCCGCCTCCGCCCGAAAACCGTGATGGCGCGCGCGCGACGGTCCGTAATTTTTTCTAACATAAGTTAGAATAATTAACTATTATTTTAACCCTCCGTTAACCACGCGCATGTAGGTTCCATCCGCCGGACCACGGCCGCGGATCCGGGTGATCCATTCGCCCAGGTTCACGTAACCAGGTTCACGGAACAGGAGCATGGGATGATCGCGGCGGAACCAACGGGCCTGAGCACAAGTTATCCCGAGGCCTCCGCGTGTGTCCTTTTTGACGGCCGACAGAATTGCGAATCATCCGTTGTCGATTGAACTTGAACTCAGTTACCGGGCTCCGCACTATGCGCGTCTCGCGGGTGCGGAATCGGCGACGACCCGCCGGCGCCGGCGGCTTTATCCAAATCCGGGTTATCCGAACCCGGCGAGCGAGCTCGTGACGCGCTTCACACTGATGCGCTTTACCGTGATGCGCTTCACCGAGACGCGCCTCAGCGTGACGTGCCGAAACGGTCCGCGCCGCGACCGGGGTTCCGCTGATCATCCATTTAATGGAGGGATTTCCAACGTCCCGCGTTCACGATCAACCACTTTTTCTATTGTGATCCAACTTAATGCGTCCCGGCCAAATTTCTTTCACCAAAGACGCCGTCCGTACGCTACGCTAGCCCAAGTCTTGCATGGGGTTATCCCCAGACACACAGGGGGCAGTGTGGCTTCACCCTAAGCCAATGGAGCGGCCAGTGCAGACCGTTGAAGACATCTTTTCCGTCTACGCCCGCGGTTACGACAATCACCGCGAAAACGAAATGAGCCTCACCGAGTATCTCGAGGCCTGCCGTGACGACCGCATGATGTTCGCCACCGCGACCGAGCGGCTGCTCGCCGCGATCGGCGAGCCCGAGATGGTCGATACCGCCAAGGACGCCCGCCTTGGCCGGATCTTCATGAACCGGACCATCCGGATGTATCCCGCCTTCAGCGAATTTTATGGCATGGAGGAAACGATCGAACGGATCGTCGGCTTCCTCCGCCACGCCGCGCAGGGCCTGGAAGAACGCAAGCAAATCATGTACTTATTGGGCCCCGTCGGTGGCGGAAAGTCGTCTCTGGCGGAACGATTGAAGGCGTTGATGGAAACCCATCCCATCTATGTGCTCAAGGCCGGCGACGATCTCAGCCCAGTGTTTGAGAGTCCATTGGGGTTGTTCGATCCGGAGCGGATGGGTCAGATGCTGGAAGAACGCTTCGGCATTCCCCGGCGCCGCCTGAACGGCCTCATGAGCCCGTGGTGCCTCAAGCGCCTCGATGAGTTCAACGGCGACATCTCCAAATTCCGCGTCGTCAAAATGCTGCCCTCGCGTCTCCGTCAGATCGGTGTCGCGAAAACCGAACCGGGTGACGAGAACAACCAGGATATTTCCTCGCTGGTCGGCAAGGTCGACATCCGCAAACTGGAAATGCACGCGCAAAACGATCCCGACGCCTACAGCTATTCCGGCGGATTGAACCGCGCCAACCAGGGCATGCTCGAATTCGTCGAGATGTTCAAAGCGCCGATTAAAATGCTGCACCCGTTGCTGACCGCGACGCAGGAGCAGAATTACATCGGCACCGAGAATATCGGCGCCATCCCGTTCTCGGGCATCGTGCTGGCGCATTCCAACGAGTCGGAATGGCAGAGCTTCAAGAACAACCGCAACAACGAAGCCTTCATCGACCGCATCTACGTCATTAAAGTGCCGTACTGCCTGCGCGTGACGGAGGAGCAGAAGATCTATGAAAAACTGATCTCCGGTTCCGAACTCGGTGCCGCGTCTTGCGCGCCCGCGACGTTCGAGATGCTGGCCCGCTTCACCGTGCTGTCTCGGCTGAAACGGCACGAGAATTCGACCATCTTCGCGAAGATGCGCGTCTACGACGGCGAAAGCCTGAAGGAAACCGATCCCCGCGCCCGCAGCCTGCAAGAATATAAAGACGCGGCCGGCGTCGAGGAAGGCATGGACGGCGCGTCCACCCGCTTCGCCTTCAAGGTGCTGGCGGCGACGTTCAACCACGACACGACCGAAATTTCGGCCGATCCCGTGCATCTGATGTACGTGCTCGAACAATCCATCCGCCGCGATCAAATGCCGCAGGATACCGAGAAGCGCTATCTGGAATTCATCAAGGCGGAACTGGCCCCGCGCTACGCCGAATTCATCGGCAACGAAATTCAGAAAGCCTATCTGGAATCCTATCACGACTACGGCCAGAACCTGTTCGACCGCTATGTCTCTTACGCCGACGCGTGGATCGAGGACATCGACTTCAAGGATCCCGACACCGGCCAGTTGCTCAACCGCGAATCGCTGAACCAGGAATTGACGAAAGTCGAAAAACCCGCCGGCATCGCCAACCCGAAAGACTTCCGCAACGAGGTCGTCAAATTCAGCCTGCGCGCCCGCGCCAACAACGCCGGCAAGAACCCGAACTGGACCAGCTATGAGAAAATCCGCGAGGTGATCGAGAAGCGGATGTTCAGCCAGGTCGAAGAACTTTTGCCGGTGATCAGCTTCGGGTCTAAAAAGGACGGCGAGACCGATAAGAAACACACCGAATTCGTCACCCGCATGATGGCGCGCGGCTATACGGAACGCCAGGTCCGCCGCCTCGTGGAATGGTATATGCGGGTGAAGCAAGCGGGGTAATGTCATGATCCTCGCGCGCTCACCTCCGATGGTCCCCTGATATGCATATTGTTGATCGACGCCTGAACCCGAGTGGTAAAAATCTCGCCAACCGCCAACGCTTCATGCGGCGGGCGAAGTCGCAGATCCGGAAGGCGGTGCATGAAAGCACCGCCCATGGCAGCATCAAGGACGCCGACGAGGGCGGGGAGGTCGTGCTTCCCGCGCAGGGGGTGCATGAGCCGCATTTCCGGCGCAGCTCCAGCGGCGGAATGCGCGACCATCTGCTGCCCGGCAATAAGGAATATGTCGCTGGCGACACCCTGCCCCGACCACGCGGCGGCGGTGGCGAGGGGGGCTCGGAAGGCAGTCCGGACGGCGAGGGTGAGGACGATTTCCGCTTCGCCCTCTCACGCGACGAATTCGTCGATCTGTTCCTGGAAGACCTGGAATTGCCCGACCTCGCCAAGCGCCGGGTCGCCACCATGGAATCGGTCACCTGGACGCGCGCGGGGTACTCCGTTAGCGGCAATCCGTCGAACCTCGCGCTGAACCGCACCGTGCGCAATTCGCTGTCGCGGCGGATCGCGCTGAAACGCCCCAAGCCCGAGGAAATCGCCGCGTTGCGCGCCGAGATCGAGGCGCTGGCGCCCGATGACGAGCAGCGTCCCGCCCTCGAAGCCGATCTGGCGCGCAAACTGCGCCGCACCGGACTGATCCCCTACATCGATCCGCTCGATGTCCGCTACAAGCGCTTCGACCCGATCCCCAAACCCGTGGCACAGGCCGTCATGTTCTGCCTGATGGACGTATCCGGATCGATGACCGAGCACATGAAGGACCTCGCGAAACGCTTCTACATCCTGCTCTATATCTTCCTCAAACGCCGTTACAAGAACGTGGAGGTCGTGTTCATCCGCCACACCCACGAAGCCGCCGAGGTCGATGAGGACGCGTTCTTCAACAGTCCGGAAACCGGCGGCACCGTGGTGTCCACCGCGCTCGAGGAAATGATCAAGGTCGTCGGCGATCGCTACAGTCCCGATTCGTGGAACATCTACGCGGCACAGGCCTCCGACGGCGACAACACCGCGTCCGACAACGACCGCACGGCGGCGCTTTTGACCGGCACGCTGCTGCCGATGTGCCAATATTACGCCTATTTGGAAGTCGGCCGCGACGCCGAGCATTTCCCGCCCGGCTTCATCCGCCGCGACAGCGATTTGTGGCAGGCCTATGCCACGCTGATCAAAAACGGGGCGCCGATGGCGATGCGCAAAGTCGGTCATCGCCGCGACATCTACCCGGTGTTCCGGGAACTCTTCGCCCGCAAAACCGGCATGGAGGTCGAGGCATGAGCAGCGCCATCAAATCCGGCCGTCTGTTATTCGACGGCGCCGACTGGGATTTTTCCACCATCCAGCGCATCAACGACGCCGTCGAGGAGATCGCCATCGGTGAACTTGGCCTCAGCGTCTACCCCAACCAGATCGAGGTCATCAGCACCGAGCAAATGCTCGATGCCTATTCCTCCATCGGCATGCCGCTGTTTTATAAGCATTGGTCGTTCGGCAAGCAGTTCGCCCGCAACGAGGCGATGTATCGCGCGGGCATGCAGGGACTGGCGTATGAGATCGTCATCAACTCCAACCCCTGCATCTCCTATATCATGGAGGAAAACACCGCGACGATGCAGACTCTGGTGATCGCGCACGCGGCGTACGGCCATAACCACTTCTTCAAGAACAATTACGTCTTCAAGCAATGGACCGACGCCGACGGCATCCTCGATTACCTGGAATTCGCCCGCGATTTCGTCATGAAATGCGAGGAACAGCACGGCGCGGCCGACGTCGAACGGCTGCTGGACGCGGCCCATGCGCTCATGAGCCACGGCATCCATAAATATCCGCGGCGGCGCAGCTTCGATTTGCGCACCGAGGAAAAGCGCCAGCGCGACCGCCGCCAGCACGAGGAAACCGTCTTCAACGATTTGTGGCGCACCGTGCCCGGCAAGGACACCGCGCGCCACGATCCGTCGGCACTGGAACGCCGCCGCGCGCTGCTGGAACTGCCGCAGGAAAACATCCTGTATTTCCTGGAAAAAACCGCGCCGCGCCTGCAACCCTGGCAGCGCGAATTGCTGCGGATCGTGCGCATCATCTCGCAATATTTCTACCCGCAAACTCAGACCAAGGTGATGAACGAGGGCTGCGCCACCTACGTCCATTACGAGATCATGAACCGCCTGCACGATAAAGGCCTGATCAGCGAAGGCGCGCTGATCGAGTTTCTGCGCTCCCACACCAACGTCGTGTTCCAGCCAGATTTCGACGATCCCCGCTATTCCGGGTTCAACCCCTACGCGCTCGGTTTCGCGATGATGAAAGACATCGAGCGGATCTGCCACAAACCCGACGAGGAAGACCGCGAATTATTCCGCGAGATCGCCGGCCGCGGCGATCACATGTCCGTGCTGCGCGACGTCTGGGCTAATTACCGCGACGAAAGCTTCATCCTGCAATATCTCAGCCCGCGTTTGGTGCGCCATTTCGGCCTGTTCCACGTCACCGACGACGCCGAGGACGCGCATCTCAAGGTCGAGGCGATCCACGACGAGCGCGGCTATCGCTCAATCCGCCGCTCCCTCGCCCGCCATTACGATCCCGCGTATTTCACCCCGGACATCCAGGTCGTCGACGTGAACCTGGCCGGCGACCGCAAGCTGATCGTGCAGCATCGCGCGCAAAACCGGATCCTGCTGGAGGAGAAAGACGCCCGCATGGTGTTGCAGCACATCGCCGATCTCTGGGGCTATGACGTGGTGATGACCGAAATCGATCCCGCGACGGACGCGGTGCTGAAGGATCACAAGGCGCAACCCAGGCCCGGCATCGTCCCGCTGGATCATCTCTGAGCGCGGGTTTGACCCTCCCATGCGGATGCGCGCACTTAAGCGCGCATCCCGAAGGCCCATGTCATGACCCTGGAAGACCGCATCCGCCGCCTTGAGGATATCGAGGCGATCCGCCATCTGCGCTGCCGCTACCACGCCGCGCTGAACGAAAACCAATACGTGGGATGCCGGGATCTGTTCACCAATGACGCGGTCGTCGAACTCGGCTACCTCGCCCGTTACGAGGGCATCGACGCCATCGACGCCGGTTTCCGCGCCATGGGCGCGCGCGACCGCTTCTTCATCAAGCAATTCAGCCACGGTCATGATGTTCAGGTCGAGGGCGACTCGGGCACCGGAACCTCGTATCTCGAAGCGCGCTACGGCCGGTTCGGCGTCAGCTACATCGTCGCCGGCCGCTATGACGATGTGTACGCGCGAGAGGACGGGATGTGGAAATTCCGCGCCATGATCGCCGAATTATTCTACACCGTGCCCAATGGCGTCGGCTGGACCGGAGACGAGATGCACTACCTCCGGCCCAAACCGTAGTTCGCTACGTGAGCACCTCGGGGTTGGTCACCCGGACCGGCTTGCCCGCCATGAACGCCAAAGCGTTCTCGATCATCTGCGGGTAAAACCCATCCCAGGTCTCCTTCACCCCATACCCCATATGCGGCATCAGCACGGTATGCGGCGCCGACCGCAGCGGATGATCGACCGGCAAAGGCTCGTGATCGTAAACATCCAGCGCCGCCACGATCTTTCCCGCGTTCACCGCCGCAAGCATCGCCGCCCCATCGATCAGCGGCCCGCGCGAGGTATTGATCAGGATCGTCCCCGGCTTCATCGCCGCGATATCGTCAGCACCGATCAGTCCCCGGCTGCGCGGCGACAGCACCATATGCACCGAAATCGCGTCTGAACCGCGCATCAGTTCGTCCTTCGACACCCGCGTCACGCCCATTTCCGCGCAGCGCTCCGCCGTCAAATTCTGGCTCCAGGCGATCACCTTCATCCGCAGCGCCAAACAATATTGCGCCATGTACGCACCCAGGCGCCCCAATCCGACGATGCCGATCGTTTTGCCCGCGAGTCCGATGCCGACCGGCACCCCCATCTGGAAAATCCCCGCCCGCATATTCGCGTCCCCGCGCGGAATCCCGCGCGCCGCCGCGATCAACAAACCCAAAGCCAGCTCCGCCGTCGCGCTGTCCGCGTACCCACCGCCTTGCGTGTTGCACACCACGATCTTGCGCGCCGTGCAGGCGGGCGTGTCGAGCGAGGCATTGCGCGCGCCCGTCATCCCCAGCATGCGCAATTTCGGCAACCGATTAATCAGCGTGGCGGGCAGCGGCGTCCGCTCACGCATCGACAGCACGATGTCGAAATCCGCCAATTTCGCCGCCGCATCGTTCTCATCGCGGAACGCATCGGCGAAGATCGTGACCGAGGCTTTCGACTCCAGCTCCGACCAATTCGCGCTGGCCTTCGCGACCCCCTGCCAATCGTCCAGCACCGCCACTTTGGTCATGTTGCCGCTCATGGGTTCGCTCCCGTATTTACCGGCGCGCACACTGGCGCCGCCGTCGGGCCGTGGCAAGTTGGGCTCCGCCCAGGGCCCGCCAGGGAGCGCTGCTCCCTGGACCCTCGCCAAGGGCGATAGCCCTTGGATCCCATTGGTTTGATTCCGTAAAGAAATAGGGCCTACACAGACAGTTGATACGTCAGGGATGGCCCTCCTTCATTACGGGAGCAAATGGATAGATTCCAAAGAACCATGCCCTTTGGCGGAGGTCCAGGAGGCCCAATGGACCCTGGGCCTCCTGGCGGGGTCTGGGGTGGAACCCCAGCCCTCCCCGACCCCCGCGACCGTTGCTATACGTCACTCAAACCATTGGAATGTCCCCATGCCCAAAATCGCCATCATCGGCGCCGGCCTCATCGGCCGCTCCTGGTCTATCGTCTTCGCCCGCGCCGGCTTCACCGTCGGCCTGTGGGACCAGTTTCCGCACCAGACCACCGCGGCCATGGCCTTTATCGCCGAGCGTCTGCCGGAATTGCACCAGGCCGGCCTGATCAAGGACAGCCCGGACGTGATCCTGAGCCGCATCACCCCGACGGACACGCTGGAGGCCGTGCTGTCCGGCGCCATCCACGTCCAGGAAAACGGCCCCGAACAGGTCGCCGTGAAACAGGCGCTATATCGTGACCTCGATCGCCTCGCGCCGCCTTCGGTGGTGCTCGCCAGTTCGACCAGCGGCATTCCCGCGAGCGCCTTCACCGAGCAATTGCCGCATCGCGATCGTTGCCTCGTCGCGCATCCGGTCAATCCGCCGTATCTCGTTCCGCTGGTGGAATTATGCCCCGCGCCCTGGACCGATCCCGCCGTCGTGGAGCGCACCCGCGCGCTGATGATCCAGGCGGGTCAGGTGCCCGCGACGGTGAAGAAGGAAATCGACGGCTTCGCGCTCAATCGTTTGCAAGGCGCGCTGCTGGCCGAGGCGTTCCGCCTGATCGCGGATGACGTGATTTCCCCCGCCGATCTGGACGCGCTGGTAAAGGACGGATTGGGTTTGCGCTGGAGCTTCATGGGTCCACTGGAAACGATCGATCTGAACGCGCCCGGCGGCCTGAAGGATTATTGCGATCGGTACGGGCCTCTATACGCGAAGATGCAGGCGCAGGCTGTACCTTTGGAATGGTCCGAGGCTCTGGTGACGCGGCTGCATGACGCGCGGCGGGAGGATTTGCCGTTGAACATGACGCCGGTGCGCCAGGAGTGGCGCGACCGTAGATTGATGGCGTTGTTGGCGCATAAGGCGAAACAAACGGATCAGGTATAAGTCGGGACCGAAGTTGGGGCTTTGCCCCACGCCCCACCCGGAGGCCCAGTGGTGCATTGGGCCTCCGGGACCTCCGCCAAGGGCGATAGAACCTGGATCCCGGTCCGTTAGGGTTTCAGAATGGATGGGGGTCTGGCGGGACCCAACAACGTCCTCGATGGCCCCCATCCATTCTGAAACCCTAAAAAGACGGCGGTCCAGGGACCCTGTCCCTGGCGGGAGGTCCAGGAGGGCAACGTCCTTCTGGTACCCTGGCAAAACCCAAAAGTTTCAGCTACTACTGCTCAGTACCCCCACCACGGAACCGTCCCAAGATGCCCATTTCCATCCGCCCCCTCACCCCCCACGGCTTCGCCGGGGACGTCTCAGGCATCGACCTCACCCAACCATTGATCGCAAACGACGTAACCGCCATCGACGACGCCATGGACCAATTCGGCATCCTCATTTTCCACGACCAAAATTTTACCGACGACACCCAAATGGCCTTCAGCCGCCGCTTCGGCGAGCTCGAGGTCTCCTCCGGCGCCGAAATGAGCAAACCCGCCGACCGCCGCCTCAACCCGATGGAAATGGCCGACATCTCCAATCTCGACCGCGACGGCAAGCTCCGCGCCGCCTCCGACCGCATGCGCCTCACCGCCCTCGGCAACCGGCTCTGGCACTCCGACGCCTCGTTCCGCATCATCCCCGCGAAATACTCGCTGCTGTCGGCCCGCGTCGTGCCGGGAACCGGCGGCAACACCGAATTCGCCGACATGCGCGCCGCGTACGACACGCTCGACGCCGATCTGCAAGCCGAGATCGCGGATCTGTTCACCGAACACTCCAACGCGTATTCGCGCGAGCAAATCGGCTTCCGCAAAGCCGATTACGGCGCCGAGAACCAAGACAAACTGACGCCCGTGCGCCACCGCCTGGTGCGCCACGACCCCCGCACCAACCGCGAATCGCTGTATCTGTCCGCCCATATCGGCGCGATCGAAGGCTGGCCAATCCCCGAAGCCCGCATGCTGATCCGCGACCTGACCGAACACGCCACGCAACGAAAATTCGTCCACGCCCATCAATGGAAACCCGGCGATTTCATCATCTGGGACAATCGGACGACGATGCACCGGGTCCGCCGCTACAACGATCTGACCGAGCCGCGCGACATGCGCCGCACCACCATCCGGGGCGAAGGCCCCACCGCCGCGCAAATTCAACACGCGGCCTGAACAGGAAACCCGCCATGAGCATCACCATCAAACCCATGCAAGACGGTTTCGCCGGGGAGGTCAGAGGTGTCGACATTTGCGCACCCCTGACCCCCGCCACGGTCGCCGCGATCGAACGCGGCATGGACCAATACGCCGTGCTGAATTTCCCGGACCAGCCCTTGACCGACGAACAGCAGGTCGCCTTCACCGGATACTTTGGCGAGCTGGAAATCACCCTCTCCGGCCAAATGGCCAAACCCGAGGACCGCCGCTTCCAACAGCTCGAACTCGGTGACATCTCCAATTATAACGGCGCCGATACATCCAAACTCCGGGAACGCGCCGACAAGCGCCGCATGTACGCGCTGGCCAACCGGCTCTGGCACTCCGACGCCTCATTCCGCGCGGTCGGCGCCGGTTACACCTTGTTGCATGCGCGTATCGTCCCTACCAAGGGCGCCGACACGCAATTCGCCGACATGCGCGCCGCCTATGACGCGCTGTCCGACGCCGAGAAAAAAGAGGTGGAAGACCTCGTCTGCGAACACTCGATCGTTTTCTCCCGCGAACAAATCGGCTTTGGCGAATACAACCCGGGCTTTGAGGATCATCTGAAGCCGGTCCCTCACAAGCTGGTGATCACGCATCCGAAAACCGGCCGCAAATCGTTGTACCTATCCTCCCATATCGGCGGCATCGCCGGCTGGCCGGTGCCCGAGGCCCGCGCGTTCATCCGCGATCTGACCGAGCACGCGACCCAACCGCGGTTCGTCTACGCCCATAAATGGCGCGTCGGCGACATGGTGATCTGGGACAACCGCACGGTGATGCACCGCGCGACGCGCTTCGACGATCTGAAGGAAACCCGCGACCTTCGCCGCACCTCGCTGAAAGGCACGGGCCTCGAAGTCAAACATCACGACGCGCTGGCCGCCGAATGACAATGCTGACCTTAACGCCACTCCCTGCCCGTCTCGGCCCAACGTGTCTCGGCGCCGAGATCACCGGCCTCGATCTGACCAACCCTTTACCGGACGAAACGATCGCGGCGATCGAGGCCGCGATCGCCGTGCACGCCGTCCTCGTCTTCCGCGACGCTGACATCACCGACGACCAGCAACTCGATTTCAGCCGCCGCTTCGGCCCGCTGGAGGAAACCCACGGCACCGGCATCAGCAAACCCGGCGAGCAACGTTTGCATCCCGCCTTCGCCGACGTCTCCAACATCGACACCGACGACAC
>JAYVXQ010000092.1:0-7811 GCA_043785025.1 Acetobacteraceae bacterium | reverse complement strand
GCTGGCCAGCGAGGCGACCAGCACCAGCATGTCCACCGCATCGCTGGCGGCCAGATGCTCCATCGCCGCCATCATCGCCGGGCCGGTGTTTGACCCTGGCGCGGTGACATCGAGCGGATTTCCCGCCGCGCCGTGG
This sequence comes from Acetobacteraceae bacterium, assembly GCA_043785025.1. Classification (GTDB taxonomy): domain Bacteria; phylum Pseudomonadota; class Alphaproteobacteria; order Acetobacterales; family Acetobacteraceae; genus Rhodopila. Next base: position 7,675 of record JAYVXQ010000092.1, on the reverse strand, counting down.
GACGGTATCAGCGGGTGCGAGCTGCTCCGCTCCGCCTCCGGCGGCGGCTGCACGATCAGGCCGTGCGCCGGCAGTGTGTCCGCCATCCAGGCACCCGCGCCGCCTGACACCGTTACAATCCCGACCCGCCGTCCCTTGGGCAGCGGACAGGTCACCATGACCCCGGCGATGGCGATGGCGTCGTCGGCGTCTTCCGCCTCGATCACGCCGTAGCGTTCAAAAATCGCGCGATATGCACTGTGCGATCCGGGCCGGGATGCGGTGGCGCGCATCCCGGCTCCGGATCGCCCGGCCGTGATCGCGATCACCGGCTTGCCGGATCGGCGGGCTTTCGCCAGAGCGGCGACGAAAGCGGGACCATCGCGCACCGCCACGCAGAACAGGATGACCGCGGCGGTCGCCTCATCCTCGATCATGTAATCGAGGAAATCCGCCATCTCCAGATCGGCCTCATCGCCGGTCGAGATGACGTGGCTGAACCCAATCCCGGCGGCCTTGCCGCGGTTGAACAGCGTGAAACCGATGCCGCCGGATTGGGCGATGACAGCGACAAGGCGCGGCGAGATGGGGATCGCGGCGGGATCTCCCCGGGTCGCCACCGTCGGGCTGAACGTCGCGGCGACGCGGCCGGCCGCGTTGAAAAACCCGTCGCAGTCCGGTCCGCAGACCCGGATCGGGTGCGTCCGGGTGATCGCGGTCAAAGCGTCCCGCATCGGACCCGCGGCGCCACCCGCCTCGGCGAACCCCGAGGAGAGGATCAGCGCGTGACGCACCCCGGCACGGGCGCAGTCTTCCACGGCGGCGGCGGCCTGAGCGGCCGGCATCGCGATCAGCGCCAGGTCGACCGGCCGGTCCACGGCGCCGATGGAGGGATAACATGCCAGTCCGTCGATGGCGGCGTGGCTGGGATCGATCGGCAGAATGGGGCCAGGAAACTGGTTTTCCCGCAAATGACGCAGCAACCGCCCGCGAATGCGATGCGCATCGGGGGACGCACCGAGCACCGCGATCGCCCGCGGCCAGAAAAACCGGTGCAACTTATGCTGACCCATGGCGCCGTCCCCGTCGGACGCGGGGTCCATCATGGCGGCAGCATGCCAAGGAATTCGCGGATCGCTTTATTGGTGGGCGCGGGTTTGTGGATATTTACCGCGTGATTGGCGCGGGGAATGATCACCAGCCTGGCATCCTCGATCCTTCGCGCCATATAGCGGGCCGCGGTCAACGTCGGCTTATCCTCGCCGCCCGCCAGAACCAGCACGGGGACATCGATCTCGGTCAACCAGGCGTGGCAACCCTCGTCGTTCCGCGTCAACATCGCGCGCGCGGCGGCCGCCAGAGCCTTGGCGTCCTCATGCGCTTGCGGATCGACCTCGGCACCGCCTTCCAGCCACTTCAGGCCGTTCGTGTCGAGGCCGCTCGCCATCTGCTCGATGTGGTCGTTCCAGAACTCCCGGGTCAATGGCTCGCGGAAGCCAGGTATCACCCCGATCAGGATCAGACCGCGCACCCGTGATGGATGCGCCCGCCAGAACTGTAACGACAACGATCCGCCAATGCCGAGACCGACGAGAACCGCGCGTCCGGCGGCGGCGCGATCGAGCACGGCGGCCATTTCTTCAACGAGACGGTCCGCCATCATACCGTCCGGCGGCCGCGGCCCAGATTGTCCATGCGCCGGCAGATCCCAGAGGATCATCTGGTGGCGATTGGTGAATTCCTCGATCTGTTCATCCCACATCCGGCAGGTCGCGCCGAAACCATGCGTGAGCAGGATTGACGGGCCGGCGCCATGCGTCTCGAAATGAATGGTGTTTTCGCTTCGCCACGCCTCAGGCACCCGTATCGTCTCCTTATCCGTTGAACGCCGCGGCGGCATTGTCGCGCCCGATATCCCTCCGTAAACTCGCACGCGACGTAAGACGTTGAAAGAGCCGGGAAGGAATCACCATGGTCCACGGGACATACGAGCATATCGCGACCTCCGAATCGGGGGCCGTCGCCACGATCGAGGTACGGCGCGGACCGAATAATTTTATCGACACCGATATGGTGGGGGAGATCGCGGACGCCTTGCACGCGTATGACCGGATGGCGGGGGTGCGGGCGATCATGCTGTGCGCCGAGGGGAAGCATTTCTGCGCGGGCGCGGATTTTGGCGGGCGGGGTCCCGATGGCGTGGCGCTGAAGGCCAAACGCGGGCGCCATTTGTATAAGGAAGCGCAGCGGCTTTGGACCTCCGGCAAGCCGATCGTCGCGGCGGTGCATGGCGCGGCGATCGGCGCGGGGATCGGCCTCGCGGTGATGGCGGATTTTCGGGTTACGTGCCCGGAAGCCCGATTTTCCGCCAATTTCACCAGGCTTGGCTACCATCCCGGCTTCGGGCTGACGGCGACGCTGCCGCGCCTGGTCGGGGAACAGCAGGCGGCGCTGCTGATGTATACCGGCCGCCGTCTGACCGGGGAGCAGGCGCTGGCCATCGGATTGGCGGATTATTGCGTCCCGCTGGAACAGGTCCGCGCCCGTGCGCTGGAACTGGCGGAGGAGATCGCGGCTTCCGCGCCGCTGTCGATCGTGGCGACGCGGGAGACGTTGCGGAAGGGGCTCGCGGAAGCGGTGGCGCGCGCGACGGAGCGGGAGTTCGAGGAGCAGGCGTGGCTGCGCGAGACCGCCGATTTCAAGGAGGGAACGAAGGCGATGGGGGAGCGGCGGGCGCCGAATTTTCAGGCGAAATGACGGTGGGGCGTTGCCCCATGCGACACCGGGAGGCGCTGCCTCCTGGACGTCCGCCAAGGGCCGGGACCGCCCTTGGATCCCGTTTGGTTGGGTATCGGGCGAGATATCGCTGAGATGGAACAGACGATGGGCGAGCGGGCGCGAACCGCCGCGACCGACTGGAACCTCGCCGAAACACGCGCTCTCGCGTATCCCTGGGCGTCCGGGCCGCTTTCGTCTGACGCGCGCGGGCGTTGGTGCCGGATCACTGTGGTGGCACCGCCCCTGGACCTCGTGGCCCTCGTCTCGATCACGTTCCGCCGCGCCGATGGTTATGCCCCCAATCGACCGACTTTTCTGACACGCGGGAGGCGCGGCGGCGGGCGGATCGTGTCCTGCCTGGCCCATGTTCCCGCCGACGCGGTCGATTTCGTGGTCGAGACCTTGGGCCGTGGCGCGCCCGTGGAGCCGGTGCGACTGTCCATGCGTCCCGTCGGCCGCTGTTGGGCGGCGCTGACAATGCTGTTAGAACAGCCGGCCACGATCTGGACGTTGTTTCTCGGCGCGTTGAAGGGCGATTTCAGCCAGATGCGGCGCGACCTTGGCGCGCTGGTGCCGAATGGCCGCGGGGCGCGGCCGCCGAACGACTACCAATTGTGGATTTTCGCCTGCGAACCGCCATTGTCCGCGGCGGCGCATGACGGACCCGGCGCCAGGGCGCTGATTTTCGGCGATCCGGAGTCGCCCGCGTTTCTGGCGACTCAGCGAAGCCTGGCGGGCCAGGAGCCGCCCGTCCCTTGGCTCGCCGCGGCGCGCGACGATCTGACGGCGGTTTCGCCCGGTAGCTATGTGATCCTGCTGCAGGCTGGCGAGGTCCTGGCCGCCGGCGCCGTCGCGAGCGCTTTGTGGGAATTGCGGCGTCTGGGAGGGCCCGGTCTGGCCGTCAGCGATTACGATCACCTGGACGCGAACGGAGCGCGTCAGGAGCCCATGCCGGGACCCACTCCTGGCCACGCGTTGATGCTCAGCGGCACGGCGTGCCGTGGCGCCTGGTTTTTGCGATCCGATTTGGTGCCGGCGGGTCTGGCCGCTTCGGCGGGCGGGCAATGGGCCGAACTGGCGCGGCTGGCGGCCTGGCTGACCTGCTATCGCATGGGCCGCACAGAGATGACGGTGCGTTTGCCGTTCTTCCTGTCGCATCGCGCGCGGGAGACGCTCAGCCCGCCCATGGCGGCGATGGCGGCGCTGTTGAACGATCATTTGGCGGGACTTGACCGCACGCTGCGGGTGCGTCCGGCGGGCTCGTTCTCCGGTCTGCTGTGTTTTTCTGAGCCGCGCGCCGACGGATGCCGCGTGCCGCCGGTCAGCATCGTCATCCCCTCGACGTTGACGGCGCCGCATTTCGCCGCCTGCATGACGGCGCTGTTGGCCCGCACCGACGGGGTGGACATCGACATCATCGTCGCCGTCGGCCAGCCGGGACCCTTGTCGGACGAGCAACGGCGGGCCGCGGCGCTCGTCGCTCGCGATCCGCGCGCGCGGGTGGTGCATATCCCGATGGCGCGGTTCAATTATTCGGCCGTGAACAACGCGGCGGCGCGGATGACGGACCATCCCGTGTTGTTACTGATGAATGACGATGTCGCGCCGATCGCGCCGGACTGGCTGACTCACCTGCTGGCGCATCTGGATGACCCGGCGATCGGGATCGTGGGCCCGCGGCTGCTGTATCCCTCGGGCGCGGTGCAGCATGGCGGCGTCATTCTGGGATTGAGCGGGATGGTCGATCATGCCTCCCGCGGGTTGCCCGCCGCCGCGCCCGGCCACGAGGCCCAGGTGCTGGTGGATCAGGAGATGTCGGCGGTGACCGGCGCCTGTTTGCTGATCCGCCGGGCCGCGTTCGACGCCGTGGGCGGGTTGGACGAGGCCTACCCCAGCGCATTCAACGATATTGATTTATGCCTGCGCGTGGGACAGGCGGGATGGGGCACGATCTATGCCGGCGCGGTCGCGCTGACGCATCACGAATTACAGACCTATGGCTCCCACTACGCGGGCGACCGCGCGCCGCATCGGGATGAGGAACTGGCCCGGTTTCGCCATCGATGGGCCGGCGTGGTGGCGTGCGATCCGTATCACAATCCGAACCTGAGCCTGATCGCGGGTGCGGAGTGGGATCTGGCGTTTCCCTCGCGGGTGCCGCTGTGGCGCGATCTGGAGGCGCCAAGGCTGGTGCGTCCGGGGGCGCCCGATGCGGATCGGATCGCTGAGCCCGAGCTGGCGCACGGGGGAACGGATCCCTCCGCGCTGTGAATTTTGTTTCGCTGATCGCGCGTCACGGATCAAGGCTGCCCAGATAAGTATGCCGCATATTGTGATGGAGGGACAACGAGTTCCTGGGATAATTCAGACTTTCGTTAACGGAGTTTTCACCATCGCATGCGCCCCATGGTCACCTCCACGCGAACCTGGGTGAGCCGACATGGCGATTGCCGCGAACGACGTCCTGCTGCCGCCGATGCGCATTGCCGCGCGGACCACGTTACGCCTGCTTCTGGGCTTCGCCGCGGTTCTGGAAACGTTTTCGCCCGCGATCGGCGCGCGATTTCGTGGCCTGGTCATGGCGCTGTGGTCGCGCGTCATGGTTCCGATCGCGATCCTGATCCGCGATACCCTGACCCGGCCTATCGTGCTGGCGCCGTTTGTCCCAGCCCCGATCGCGCCCGAGGCGATCCGCCTGATCCCACCGCTCCGCGCCTGGGTTTCGGTTATCATTCCCACGTATGGCCAGACCGCGTTCACCTTGCGCTGCCTCGCCTCGATCCAGGCGGCTTTGCCAGACGCGCCGATCGAGGTGATTGTCGTCGACGACGCGTTTCCGGGCCCCGAGGCCGCGTTGCTCGACCACGTGCGCGGCATCACCTTATTGCGTAACCAAACCAATCTTGGATTCATCCGGTCCTGCAATGCCGCCGCCAACCATGCCTCCGGTCGATTTTTGCTGTTTCTGAACAACGATACCGAGGTGCGGACCGGATGGCTCGACAGCATGCTGGACGTGTTCGCCGCGTATCCGGACACCGGCCTGGTGGGATCCAAACTGCTCAATGCCGATGGGTCTTTGCAGGAAGCGGGGGGGATTTTGTGGAAGGATGGTTCGGCGTGGAATTATGGGCGGGGCGGCGATCCGGCGGCCGAGGAGTTCAATTACGTCCGGGAGGTCGATTATTGCTCGGGTGCGTCGTTGCTGGCGCGACGGGCGGTGTTCCTGGATGCCGGCGGGTTCGATGAGGCGTATGCGCCGGCGTATTGCGAAGATTCCGATCTGGCGTTCCGGCTGCGGGAGAAGGGGCTGAAGACGCGGTATCAGCCGCGCTCGGAAATCGTGCATTTTGAGGGTGTGTCGCATGGCCGCGACATCCGCCAGGGTGGCAAGGCGTATCAGGTGCGCAATCAGGTGCTGTTCCTGGACCGCTGGCGCCCGGTGCTCAGCGCCGCGCATTTCCCCAACGGCATGCATGTGCTGCGCGCGCGGGACCGCGCTTTATCGCATGGGCCGCGCTGGAGCACCGCGCGGCCGCGGCGGGTCGTTCTGATTGTCGATCATTATGTGCCGGAGCCCGATCGGGACGCGGGATCGCGCACCATGATCGCCTTCATCCGCGCCTTGCTGGCGGACAATGCGGTGGTGAAATTCTGGCCGATGAACCAGCATAAAACGCCGATCTATGCTCAGACGTTGCGCGATATGGGGGTGGAGGTCGTGTGCGCGGCGGGTCCCGCGCCGGCGCGGAGTTGGTTGAATGTTCACGGTGACGATCTGGATCTGGTGATGTTGAGCCGGCCGGACACGGCGGATGTCTGGCTCAATCTGGTGCGCGCGACGTCCGGGGCGCGGATCGCTTATTACGGCCACGATCTGCATTTCCGGCGCATGGCCAGCCAGGCCGCGATCACCGGCGACCGCGACGAATGGCGCGCTGCCGAGACGATGCGGGAGCGGGAGCGGGCGATCTGGCGGGCCGCCGACCTGGTGCTTTACCCGTCCGAGGAAGAAGCGGACATGGTCCGGGCCCTGGAACCTCGTGCCGAGGCGCGCGCCGTGGTGCCGTACGCCTTTTCCGGCCCATCGACGGGCGGCGAGCGGCGCGGCCCGGCCGGATCGGACGGTCCGTGGATTTTGTTCGTGGCGGGGTTTGGTCATGCGCCGAACGCCGAGGCGGCGGCCTGGTTTGCCTCCGCGATTCTGCCATCGATCCTGCGCGCGGCGCCGGGGACGCGGCTGGCGATCGTCGGCTCCAACCCCACTGCGGCGGTGCGGGGATTATTGGGCGGCGCGGTGAGCCTGTTCGAGAATGTCACCGACGCCGAGCTGGTGGAATGGTATGGTAAAGCGCATGTCGCGGTGGTGCCGTTGCTGACGGGTGCCGGCGTGAAGCTGAAAATGGTCGAGGCGCTGTGGCACGGTTTGCCCGTCGTCGCCACTCCGGTCGGGGCGCAGGGCCTGCCCGATGTCGGTGCCGTGGCGGCGATTGAAGCCGATCCCGCCGCCTTCGCCGATGCCGTCGTGGCCTTGTTGACCTCGGACGATCTGTGGCGCCGGCGCGCGGCGGGCCAGCGGCGCTACGCCCAGTACCGGTTCAGTGAGGCGGTGTCGCGGGAGTCGCTGCTGGTGGCGCTGGATATGGCGGGCAAGCCGGCCGCCGCGATCGAGGCACAGGCTTGCGGTAAAACGGCCGCCATGGCCTGATCTCCGCATCAGCGGGGGCGGTCTCATGAGCGGCGAACGACTGGCATTTCATCACCCCCGGGTGCGGCCGGCCTGGCTGGCGATGCTGCGCGAAGAGATTCTGGATCCCGCGCAAATCATCATCGACCCGCATCATCATCTGTGGCCCGCGCGCCCCGATCCGTATTTGCTGGCTGATCTGCTGCAAGATACCCGCGGCGGGCATGACAT
>JAYVXQ010000091.1:0-7814 GCA_043785025.1 Acetobacteraceae bacterium | reverse complement strand
AACTCCAATCCACCAAATTCTCGTCAATCTTCTGATAAAGCATGTCCCCTGGGCAATCGATATAAACCGGACCGGGCTTCCCGGTCATCGCCTTCTGCAAAGCGAAATTAATTTGTTGCGGGATCCGTTTCAAATTGATCAGGCGATCGACATATTTGCAGCAGCCGCGCATCAACTCGATCTGATCGATTTCCTGAAACACCTGACGGCCGAACTGGCTCAACGGGCTCGACCCGCCGAACGCAACCACCGGACAGCAATCCACCAGCGCATTGGCCATGCCGGTGATCAGATTGGTCACGCCAGGCCCCGAGGCCGCCATGCACACGCTTGGCACCTGCTTCAACCGGCTATAAGCCTGACATGCGAACGCCGCCGCCTGCTCATGCCGCACGTCGATCATGCGGATGCCTTCCTTAATGCACGTGGCTTCCGCCAGCAGCATCGGTCCGCCCATGATGTAGAAAAGATCGCTGATCCCTTCCTTCGCCAGGCATTTGGCGATGATCTCCGAACCCGTGAGTTCCGCCATCGTTACGTCTCCTTTGTTCGCCGTTGTTAAGGGGTCAACCGATTACGCCACTGGCCTTCAACGCGCTGGAATCGGCCGCCGACAAGCCCAACCAACTGCTCAGAACATCCGCCGTGTTCGCACCCAAAAGCGGTGCGGCGACCACCGGAGGCGGGGAGCCAGAATGCCGCACCGGCCACGCCACCATCTTGGTCTTGCCCGCTTTCGGATGATCGATCACCGGCATGATGCCGCGCGCTTCGAAATCCGGATCGTTGCTGAGTTCCATCGTGTCCAGCACCGCTCCCGCTGGAATCCCTGCGGCGCCAATGATTTCCATCGCCTCGCGCTTGGTGTGCTGGCGCGTCCAGGCGGCGACCATCTCGTTCACCTCGGCGGCCCGTTCCGACCGCGCGGGCGGTGTCGCGAACCGCTCATCGCCGATCAGATCCGCCCGTCCGATGACGGTCAGCAGACGGCGCCAGTGATCCGGATTGGTGCGGCTGGTATAAACGTAAACGTAATCATTCACGCCGCCGCCCTTGCACGGAAATATCCCCATGGGCGGATTGGATCCGGTGATCGCCCCTTCGGCCGAGCGGCCCGCGGCCTTGCCGGTGCGCAACTGCGCCGCGAAGGCAATGCGAATATAATGCAACATCGCGTCCTGCATCGCGATCTGCAGATGATCGCCCTGTCCGGTGTCCTTGCGGCGGTACAGCGCGCCCAAAATGGAAATCGCCAGCAACATCCCGGTGCCGGTATCGCCGATCGTGGGGCCCGGCTTGATAGGCCGTCCGTCACTTTCGCCGGTGATGCTCATGGTGCCGCCGCAGGCCTGCGCGATCATATCGAAAGCGAGATTTTTCTCGTACGGACTGCCTTCGCCAAATCCCTTGATCTGACAATAGATCAACGACGGATTGATGGCGCGCGCGATATCGTGACCCAGGCCCAGACGCTCGATCGCGCCGGGCGCGAAATTCTCCACCATCACATCGGCGTGTTTCATCAGGTCCTTGACCAAAGCGAGACCTTTGGGATCCTTCAAATTGACCGTGATGGATTTCTTGTTGGCGTTGAACAGCAGAAAATACGGATCGTCCTGACCGGGTTTGCCGCCGAGCGAGCGTCCGGGATCGCCACCGCCGGGATTTTCAACCTTCACGACCTCCGCGCCCAACCAGGCCAACGCCTCGGTGCAGGACGGACCCGCTTCGAACTGCGAAAAATCGAGGACCCGAACGCCCTTAAGGCAGGTTTCTCCACCGATCAACGGCTGACCACCGTTCGCGTCCATCGCTCACTCTCCCGTCCCACACTTGCGCGAACCCTAGACCGGATATCGCGCAGGGGTAAACCCTTGAACACGCCCCGATAGGCTCTGGTCAAGCGCGCGCCGATCGTTCAAACTTGTTCCCGAGGCAACGTCACAAGCAAAATCATGGAAATGTCGTTCGATCTGTTGGGCAACGCCCTGGTATCCGGGTTATTGTTGGGTGGCTTCTACGCGGCCGTCACAATCGGTGTGTCGATTTCGTTCGGCATGCTCGACATCGTTAACATCGCTCATCCCGCGTTCATCCTGTTGGGCTCCTACATCGCCTATATCATGAATAGTCGTTTTGGTTTCGATCCCATTCTCGTCGCCATCGCCGCCATGCCGGCGTTCTACGCTCTGGGCGTCGCGATCTATCATATATACGACATTTCGTTCGAACGCCGCGGCGACACCGCCTTGCGCGGACTCGCGTTCTTTTTCGGCCTGCTGTTCATTACCGAGGTCACATTGACCCTCGTCTTCGGCGTCGATTACCGGCTGGTCGAGGCGGTTTACATCGGACCCACCTTGCATTTCGGCGTCATCGACCTGCCGCTGCGCCTGCTGGTGCCGGCTTTGGCCTCGATCACGATGATGGCGGGATTACATCTTTATTTGTCACGTACCTTCATCGGCCGCGCCGTGCAGGCGGTCGCGCAGGACCCGCTGGCGCTGCGCCTGATGGCCGCCGATCCCTCGCGGATCAAGCGCATCGCCTTCGGCCTGTCGATTGCAACCGCGTCACTGGCGGGCGCGATCCTGATCATCATCCAACCGATCGAACCCTCGATCGGCCGCGACTATATCGGCCGCATCTTCGCGATCTGTGTCCTCGGCGGATTGGGCAGTTTCGCCGGCACGCTGGTCGCGGCGATCATCCTCGGCGTCATGGAAAACCTCACCGCGACCTTTTTCGGCCCCTCCTGGGCGCCCGCGGTTTCCTTCGGTTTCTTGCTATTGACCCTGGCCTTGCGTCCCAGTGGAATTTTTGGGCGCGCCTGAGTGAAAAATCCGGTTTTTATCCTCTGGCTGATCGTCGCCGCGGCGCTGACCTTCGGCCTCGCACGGCTGATCGACAACGCGTATTTCTACTTCGCCGGCTATGTCGTGCTGCAATATATCGTGCTGGCGACGGCATGGAATATCCTCGGCGGATACACCGGCTATGTGAATTTCGGCATCCCCGCCTTCATCGCCGTTGGCGCCTACAGCAGTGTCGTGCTGCACAAAACCACCAACCTGCCACTGGTCGCCATGATGATCATCGGAGGCGCCATCTCGGCGTTGTTGGGCGTCGGCACCGGCTATTTGACCTTGCGTCTGCGCGGCACGTTCTTCTCCATCGCGACATTGGCGATGGCCGTCGTGATGCAAACCCTCGTCACCAACTGGAGCTTTGTCGGCGGTTCCCGCGGCGCCTACATCGTCCGGCCCGCCATCGCGCCTTACATCGGACTGCCCTATATCGAATATCTGTTCCTGCTGATGTTGGGCCTGTGCATCGTCGCTGTCGGCACCGCCCGCGCAATCGAAAAATCCCGCCTCGGTTACGGTTTCGCGACGATCCGCGACGATGAACTGGCCGCCGAAGCCTCGGGCGTGCCAACGTTGCGTCTGAAACTGATCGCCTGCGGTTTGTCCGGCGGGTTCATGGGCATGGCGGGCGCGCCGCTGCCCTATTACGTCACCTATCTCGATCCCGCCTCGGCGTTCAGCCTCAGTTACGCGGTCAACACGATCGCGATGCCCCTGATCGGCGGCACCGCCTCCTGGATCGGACCCATCATCGGCGCGGTCCTGCTTGGCACGTTGCAACAGGTCGCGACCGTGACCATCTCCTCCGCTTTGTCACTGCTGATCGTCGGCGTCATGCTCGTCGGCTTCGTCGTCGCCGCACCCAAAGGCATCATCGGCTGGTTCCGCAAATGACCCCGATCCTTCAGGTCACCGCATTGGGCAAACGCTTCGGCGGCTTCGTCGCCCTCGCGGATATCGCGCTCGATGTCGCGCCGGGGGAGCGCCTGGGTTTGATCGGCCCCAACGGCTCCGGTAAAAGCACGCTGGTGAATTGCCTGTGCGGCACATTGCGCAACGAAACCGGCAGCGTGCAATTCGACGGCCACAGGCTGGACGGCATGGCCGCGCATGAACGCACCCGATTGGGCATGGCCCGCAGTTTCCAACTGCCACGTCCGTTCGGCACCCTGACCTTGGCGGAGAACGTTCGCATCCCGATCCTTTACGCCGGCCGCGCCATCGCCGGATCGAACATCGATGACCGCTGCCACGCGCTGTTGGACCTTGTTGGCCTGTCCGGCAAAGCCGGCCGTTTGCCGAAAGACCTCACGCAAATTGAAATGCGTAAGCTGGAACTGGCCCGCGCCATGGCCTCCGAACCGCGGCTGCTGATCGCCGACGAAGCCATGGCGGGACTATCGGATCGCGAGATCGATGACATCCTGGCTTTGCTCGTCCGCCTGAACGAGGCGCAAGGCATCACCATCATCCTGATCGAGCATATCATGCGCGCGGTGATGTCCTTCTCCCAACGCCTCGTCGTGCTCGTCGCGGGCCGGAAAATCGCCGACGGTCCGCCGCATGAGGTGATCCGGCAAGACGATGTCGTGGCGGCGTATCTTGGCAGCTAGTCTCAGCATCTCCGGCCTCGATGCCGGCTATGGCGCCGTCAGCGTGCTGCATGACGTGACGCTCGATGTCGCCGTGGGCGAAACAGTCGCGCTGCTTGGCACCAACGGCAATGGCAAGTCGACGCTGATGAAATGCGTCATGGGGATGGTCAAACCCTCCGCCGGATCGATCCGGGTGGAGATCGACGGGGTCGCCACCAACCTGATCGGCATGACGACCGAGGCGATCGTCGATCTCGGCATCGCCTTCGTCCCCGAGGGGCGGCGCTTATTTCCTCGCCTGACGGTGACGGAAAACCTGCTGATGGGCGCCTTCCGGCCCACCGCGCGCCCCCAAATCGACCGCAATCTGGCGTTTTGTTTTGAGCTGTTCCCCCGCCTCGCCGAACGGCGCAAGCAACTCGCGGGTTCCATGAGCGGCGGTGAGCAGCAGATGCTCGCTTTGGCGCGCGCTTTGATGTCAGCGCCGAAAATGCTGCTGATCGATGAGCCAAGCGTCGGTCTCGCGCCTTTATTGGTGGCGCGCACGATCGACAGCATCAAACAACTGAAAGACGGGTTTCAATTATCCGTGCTGATGGCGGAACAAAATTTCACCCAGGCGATCCGCATCGCCGACCGCGGCTATGTGATCGTGCACGGGCGCATCGCGTTCGAGGGCGGATCCGCGGCCGCCCTGAACGACAATGACCTGATTCGCGAACTCTATCTCGGAACGTGAAAATCAATCCCCCGTGAATACCGGCTTGCGCTTTTCCAGGAACGCGTTCACCGCCTCCCGATGATCCGGCGTCGCATGGGTCAGGGCCTGCATCGCGGCCGACATTTCCAGCAACGTATCGAGCCGCGTGTGGCGTCCTTCCATCAGCAACCGTTTCGCCATGCGCACGGCGTGCGGCGGGTTCACCGCCACGCGATCCGCCAGCGCTTTCGCCGCCGCGAGCAATTCGGCGTCGGGCACGACGCGTGACACCAGCCCACAGGCCAGCGCCTCGGCCGCGTTCAACATATCGCCGGTGAACGCCATCTCGCACGCTTTCGAATAGCCAACGACCCGTGGCAGCAGCCAGGCGCCGCCATCGCCCGGCACGATGCCGACTTTGACGAAACTCTCGGCGAACCTGGCACTTTCCGCCGCGATGCGCATGTCGCACATGCACGCCAGATCCAGACCCGCGCCAATCGCCGGACCGTTCACCGCCGCGATAATCGGCACATCCAGTTTCTCGAACGCGAGCGGAATGCGCTGAATGCCATGCTTGTAATAGGCCGGCGTCAGATGCGGCTTGTGTTGCCGCGTCTCGAACTCCGCCTGCATCTTGCGCAGATCGCCACCCGAGGAAAACGCGCTGCCCGCGCCCGTCAAAATAGCCACCCGCGCGGTCTTGTCCTGGTTCAACCGTTCCAACGCCGAGACGATGCCATTCACCATGTCCATCTCGGAAATCGGATTGCGCATGCCCGGATCGTTTAACGTGATCGTGACGACCGGACCGTCCGCCGCGTAAAGAACTTTGTCACTCATGATGGCTTCCTTTGTTTATCGAAGACCCAGACCGCGGGCGATGATGCCGCGCAAAATCTCCCGCGCGCCACCCCGTAACGAAAATGACGGCGCATGCATCATCGTGTGCGCCAGTGTCGCGGCGAACGCCTGTGTCGAATGCCGGTCCGGCTCCGCCTCGATCAATTGCCGCGCGATCTCAGGGATTTCTTGCTCCAGCATGGCGCCGAGATCTTTCACCAAAGTCGCCTGCAAAGCCGGATTCTCCCCCGCCTGCAACAGGCCGGCGACCGAGCGCGATAATGTGCGCAATGTCATGATATGCGCCGACAGCCGCCCGATCGCCACCGCCGCCGCGTCGGACGGATCCGGCCCGATCGCGCGCACCAATTCGACCAGCAGCCAGAATGACGATAAAAACCGTTCGGGCCCCGAACGTTCAAACGCCAGCTCACTGGTGACCTGATGCCAGCCGTCGCCTTCTTTGCCCAATAAAGCGGTGTCCGGCAAAAACACATCCTGGAACACGACCTGATTGAAATGATGCTCGCCGGTCAACGCCAGGATCGTACTGACCCCAACCCCTGGCGTATTCTGTAAATCCACCAGGAACTGACTGACCCCGCCATGCCGGTCCTCGGACGCGCCAGTACGGCAAAACAGGATCATGTAGTGCGACAAATGCGCGAAGCTGGTCCAAACCTTCGTGCCGTTGACCAGATACCCGCCTTGCACCTTCGCCGCGCGCGTGCGCACGGCGGCCAGATCCGATCCGACATCCGGTTCGCTCATGCCGATGCAAACATAAATTTCCCCGGCGGCGATGCCCGGCAGGATTTTCTTTTGCTCGTCCGATCCGGCGCGCAAAATCAACGGGCCCGACTGGCGATCGGCGATCCAGTGCAGCCCCACGGGCGCGCCCGCCGCCAGCATTTCCTCCAGCACCACATAGCGTTCCAGCGCCGAACGCTCATGCCCGCCATGGTGTTTCGGCCAGGTCATGCCGATCCAGCCGCGCCGTCCCATCGCCCGCGAAAAATCGGCGTCCAATCCGGTCCAGGATTCCGCGCGCTGCACGGGCTTGCGCGTGGCGAGTTCGCTTTTCAGAAACGCGCGGACCTCGGCACGGAGCGTTTCGGCTTCGCGAGACAAGGGAGGGGGCGGGAAGGTGAACGCTGACACGGCGGCCGCTTTCGCAAAGGACGCTCAGGCGGTAGCGCGGGGCTGGGGGGTGGTCAACCGCGGGCCCAAAACATTTGTAACATCACCGGTGATGTGATATCATGATTATATGAGGCTGGTGATCGATACCGACGTGCTCGTCGCGGCCGTGCGCAGTCCTGGCGGCGCCTCCGCGGCTCTGCTTGTTCTGATCCTGAAGCGCGGAGCCGCCGTGGTTTTAAGCGTCGCGCTGGCTTTGGAATACGACGCCACCGCGACCCGCCCGGAACATCTTCTGGCGGCGAACGCCAGCCGGGACGATGTGGTCAATCTGATCAACGCGGTCATCGGTGTCTCCGAACCGGTCGAGGTGCATTACCAATGGCGGCCGCAATTGTCGGATGCCGGTGACGAAATGGTTCTGGAGGCGGCCGTGAATGGACGCGCGGACGGGATCGTGACCTTCAACCGCCGGCATTTCGGCCACGCGGCCGCGCGGTTTGGCCTGATCGTTCTGAGTCCCGCGGAGACATTGAGGAGACTGATACCAACGGCCCAAACTGATGACTCTTCCATCATTTTGGGCCGTTGGTATGGCGCGCCGGGTTGGCGGGCGGCGGCGCGCGAAACCAATAAGGATACCGACGGCCGTTGGCCCATCGAAGATGG
>JAYVXQ010000090.1:0-7826 GCA_043785025.1 Acetobacteraceae bacterium | reverse complement strand
GCCGACAGCAGGCCGGGCGGGCCCAACACCGCGTCGAGAATGTCATGGGCGCCAAGCACGGTAAAACCTTCCTCGCCGAGGACGCGGATAACGGCTTTCAACAATCCGTCGTCGCCGGAGAAGGCGGCACGGCCGATGCGGGCGATGATTTTCGCGGCCTCGGCGTCCGGGCGCATATCCAGGAAGGAGGGGCGGCGTACTGGGCCGATCATCACCAGGTCCTGGCAGCCATGCTGTTTCAGCGCGGACAGAATGCGTCCCGCCGCGCCCATGCGCAGGATGACGTGGGGCCAGGGGGCGAGGATCGCGGGCTCGGCGAAGCCTTCCAGGCCGACGATGAACACCGCGCGGCCAGCGGCATGGGCTGCCGCGGCGACCCGGCCCGGGAGGGGGCCGCCCCCGGCGAGGATGCCCAAAGCGCGGGGGGCGATTTCGGGATCGGTCATGACGCCAGCGGATAGACGGGAAAACGGCGCCCCGCCAGACCTGACGGTTGATTTATACTGCGGATGCGAAGGTTGCGTGAAAGCCCGCGCCGCCATAACGTCAGGATCTGCTGCTCTCTGGCCCGGCGCGGGTGACGCGTCTCGGGGCCCAGTGAGTTAACCGCGATGAAATGAGGAAGTTCGCATGAGCGAAAAACGGTCCGTGACCATCACTCTTGACGGGACCAACAAGAAATCCGTCATCCCGCTGATGTCGGGTACCGCGGGCGCGGACGTGTTCGACATCCGCAAGATTTACAACGATCTGGGGCTGTTCACCTTCGATCCCGGCTATGGCGCGACGGCGTCGTGCGAGAGCAAAATCACCTATATCGATGGCGACGCCGGCATTCTGGAGTATCGCGGCTATCCGATCGAGCAGCTGGCCGAGAACTCCAACTTCCTGGAAGTTTGTTATTTGCTGCTGAACGGCGAGCTGCCGGATCTGGTGCAAAGCAAGGACTTCGACATGGGGGTGATGCGGCACACGATGCTGCATGAGCAGTTGCGCACCTTCTATAATGGGTTCCGCCGCGACGCGCATCCGATGGCGGTGATGTGCGGCGTCGTGGGGGCGTTGTCGGCGTTCTATCATGACAGTCTGGACGTGCATGATCCGGAAAGCCGCCGGATCTCGGCGTTCCGGTTGATCGCCAAGGTGCCGACAATCGCGGCATGGGCGTACAAATACTCGATCGGCCAGCCGTTCGTTTATCCGCGCAACGATTTGACCTATGCCGAGAATTTCCTGCACATGTTCCACGCCGTTCCGGCCGAGGAATATAAGGTCAATCCGGTGCTGTCGAAGGCGATGGATCTGATCATGATCCTGCACGCCGATCACGAGCAGAACGCGTCGACGTCCACGGTGCGGCTGGCGGGATCGACGGGGGCCAATCCGTTCGCGTGCATCTCGGCGGGGATCGCGAGCCTGTGGGGTCCGTCGCATGGCGGCGCCAATGAGGCGGTGCTGAAGATGCTGGCGGAAATCGGGCATGTGAAGAACATCCCGTCGTTCCTGGAAGACGTGAAGGACCGCGGCAATCACGCGAAGCTGATGGGGTTCGGGCATCGGGTTTATAAGAACCACGATCCGCGCGCGGTGATCATCCAAAAAGCCTGTCACGATGTGTTGGGCGAGTTGGGCATCAAGGGCGATCCGCTGCTGGATCTGGCGATCGAGTTGGAGAAGATCGCGCTGAACGACAAATACTTCATCGACCGGAAACTGTATCCAAACGTGGATTTCTATTCCGGCATCATTCTGAAGGCGATGGGCTTCCCGACCAGCATGTTCACCGCGTTGTTCGCGGTGTCGCGCACGGTTGGCTGGGTTTCGCAGTGGAAAGAGATGATGGAGGATCCGGATCAGCGTATTGGTCGTCCGCGCCAGATTTATACCGGTGCGCCAAAGCGCGATTACGTGGCGCTGTCCAAACGCGGCTGACCTGGTCCGCCGGCGGTCTGGGCTGAAGCTCAGACCGCCGGCGGCGTCAGGAGCGTGTCCAGATTTTCGCCAATAAAGTCAGATCGCCGCCCAACCACGGGTAGCGGAACGGCCCCTTGGGCGCGCTGGCTTCCACCCGGTCGGGAAAGCGCCGCTGATAAAACGCGAGCCAGCCCAAAAGCCCGCCTTTCGGCACGTCCACGGATTGCTCGCCCGCCTTGATGGCGAAATCCCGGGGATCGCGCAGGCCCGCGAGCGTGCGGCTCGCGAGGCGGTGAATGGCGCCGTCAGCCATCGCATACCAGTCCTCATCGCGTAAACGGCCCAACTCCGCGAGCATGACGAGCGGGGCCAAAGCATAGTTGTGGTAAAACAGCGAGCGCTGACGGCGCATCATCTCGATCCGCAGGGTGCCGTCGGGGGCGATGTCGGTCATCGCCGCCTCATACACCTGGCGGGCGTAGTCCAGATGGCGTTTGGTGCCGGTCGCGGTGCCGACGGCGCCCGCCGCGAAGCCGGACCAATAAACCTGGCTGTTGCGGTTCTTCGGCCAGCCCTGATCGGCGGTGACGTTGTCAGCGAGGCTGTCGAGCCAGGCGTCGATCGCGGCGCGCTCGGCGGGTTCGACGACGGGACGGATCTTGATATAGCCCACGGCGATGCCGGCGGTGCGCAGCTTGCGCTCGACCTCGGCCTGCTGGCTGCTCATGTGGCCCAACATCGCCCCACCCTTAGCCCATGCGGCGAGCCATCTGGCGGCACAGGTGGCGGCTTCGCGGTCGCCGTCCAGGAAGCGGTCGGTCATGTTGAGGATATTATTCAGCGTTGAGTCGAGCGTGGCCAACGCCGAGCGGTTGCGGGCGACGATGGCGTTCTCAGCGGCGGATTTGGCGGTGGCGACGTAGAAGCGGTCGGCGATGATGTCGCGGACGGGGGTGGGGGGGTCTTCGCAGGCAGCCAACGCCGGGGATGCAAACAGGCCCGCTGATAACAATAGCGCCGGGGCTCTGCCCCGCAACCCCGTCAGGAGGCTTTGCTTCCCCTTGGGCCGCCTGAACCTCCACCAGGGACAGGGTCCCTGGACCGCCGTCTTTGGGATTAGGGTCAATTCGTCCCTCCGGTAGGGGGCGCCCACGCGGGAGCCGGGTCCAAAAGCAAATGGCTGATTACCAACGCGGTTCCCTGGTCGTGCGATCTAAATGACAAACTGTTCATGAAGGGTAGCCTACCCGGCTCCCTCCCCGGCGGAAAGCCGGGTTGTGAACAACACGGTCCGGTTGTGGCGCGAACGGGGTAAGCCGCGGCCGGAACCGATCGTGATACGCGAGCGCGCCAATGACCGATCTCGTGAAACCTCCGTGAATATGCGCGGGCTATCGTGAGGTGGCGGTCGCCAAACCAGCGCTGAACCGTGAAGGCGGTTCACGGGCGCCGCGCGATGAACTGTGAATACTGTGGTGCATCCCTTTGATACTGAAATAATAATATAAAATCAGGCGGACTCGTGGGCTGAGACTCGATTCTCCGGTTATTGCGACAAGGTTTCATTTTTCAGCGAATCGGGGCGGAGATCGTTGAATCTTCAACAAAAAACCGTACTCCTATTCCCTTTGCTGTGGATAACCTGATACATACATCCATAGGTTGTAAATCAAACATCAATAATCGGGGACGATGATGAAGGACCGTTTGCTGCTCGATACGATGGTAAAGGAGAGCCTCCGGCGCTGGCCGCAACGTCCGCCCGGTCTGAAACCGCGCCGGGGCAAGGAAAGCTGGCTGCGCGGCCGGCCGTCGGAAGATCTGGGCGTGAGCAATCCCTTCCTGAAATTGCCGGGCAGCACGAAGCTGCGGACGTTACCGGATGGACTCTGGTTGAATTTCGGGGGCAATTTCCTGGAGCCTTACGTCGATATCTTCGCGATCGAGGCATGCAGCACCATTCAGAATTTGCTGGATAAACGCTCCCGCTTCGCGCCAAGCACGCATTCTCTGCTGGCGGTGTGTCCGGTGGAGTGGCTGCTGGCGGGGGTGTCGGCGAACGATCCAACGCCGCGGTGGCGGGCGACCGGCGTGTTCCGGCATCAGCCGACAGTGCCGGCCGCGATCCCGGTCAGAGAGATGCGGGTTCTTTATGGATTGAAGGATCATCATTACGACGGCTTCGCCCGTCACCAATTGCCGCACGCGCATGAGTTTTTCGTGCCGATGAAGACGCTGACCGAGGCGCGCAGCGAAGACAACCCCCGATTGCAGGCTTTGTTGGAGCGCGCGTCGATCTCCGCCAATTTTTACCATCAGGCCGATTGAAACTCTGACAGCGCGATGTCCGGACGGTCGGTGATCAGTCCGTCGACTCCCCAACGGCGCAGGCGGCGCATCGCGGCGCGGTGATTGACCGTCCAGGGGATGACCTCCAGACCAAGCGCATGGGCGCGTTCGAGATCGGGGCGGGACAGTTGGGTCCAGGCCGGAGCCCAGATCGGGCCGCCCATGGATGAGACCGCCTCAGGAATCTTCGTTGCATCGGCGTTTGGCAAGGCCCACCAGAGGGCGGCATCGCGGGTGGTCTCGGCGCTGGTCAGCCAGGCGAGCGTGATCTCCGGCCGGGTGCGGGCGATATGGATGGGTCCGCGCCAGTCGAACGATTCGATCGTGACCCTCGTGGCCGCGTGGTGGGCGTCGACGATGGCGAGGACGGCATCGGCCATGACCTCCGGCCGGTACGTGCGACCAGGAGATCTTGGATCGGTTTTCAGTTCAATGATGACATGAGCGGCGGGGATCGCGCGCAGGACATCGGTGAGGCGGGGGATCCTGGCCCCCTCGATCGCCTGCTGGTGACGATGCATGAGGCGATAGCGCGACGCCGGACGGATGCGGCCGACGTCGAACGCGCGCAGCGCGTCATAGCTGAGGTCCCGGATCAGGCGGGCGGGCGGGTCGAGCCAGCGGCCGTTCGCGTCCCGGGTGATCGCCGGGTTCAGCGCCAGATCGTGAGTGACGACCACGACATCGTCGGCGGTCATGCCGGCGTCCAATTCAAAATGGCGCACCCCCAAAGCGAAGGCGCGTTGGAAGCCTTCCAGGGTGTTTTCGGGAAACAGGCCGCGTGCGCCGCGATGGCCGATGACCCGTGGCGGTCGCCTCATGCACGTGTCCCTGATACTCTGGCGGGTGAAAACGAAGGGGAGCCGACGATGGATTATACCACATTGGGGCGGACGGGATTGCGGGTTAGCGTCGCGGGTCTGGGCACCGGCGGGTTCAGCCGGATCGGGCTTGAACAATCGGAGGATCACGCGGTCGGGATCGTGCGGCAGGCACTGGATCTGGGTGTGAATGTGATCGACACGGCGGCGGTCTATGGGACCGAGC
The DNA here is from genome assembly GCA_043785025.1 of Acetobacteraceae bacterium. Taxonomy (GTDB): domain Bacteria; phylum Pseudomonadota; class Alphaproteobacteria; order Acetobacterales; family Acetobacteraceae; genus Rhodopila. The sequence continues at coordinate 2,516 of JAYVXQ010000090.1, read as the reverse complement.
CGGTGGTGGGGCGGGCGCTGCGGGGGGTTGCGCGGGACAGCGTCGTGGTGTGCACCAAGGCGTCCAAACCGGCCGGGGACGCGGCGTTCGACGTGGCGAAGATCCTGGAGAGTTTGGATGGATCGTTGTCCCGGCTCGGGTTGGATTATGTGGATGTGTTTCAACTGCACGCGGTGTCTCCGGCGTCCTATGCGTTCGTGCGCGATGAGATCGTTCCGGGTCTGCTGCGGGCGCGGGAGCAGGGGAAATTCCGGTTTTTGGGGATCACGGAGACGTCGCCGAACGATCATGAGCAGAGGATGCTGAGCGAGGCGGCCGGGAATCCGCCCGGAGATCCACAGGGGGATCCGCACGGGGACGTACCTTGGGATACGGCGATGTTCGCGTTCAATTTGATGGCGCAGGTGGCGCGGGATTCGGTGTTTCCGCTGACCCGGGCGCATAAGATCGGCACGCTGATGATGTTCGCGGTGCGGAGTATTTTCGCGCGGCCCATGCAGTTGGCGGCGACGATGAAGGCGCTCGCCGCGTCGGGGCTGGTGCCCGCTGAGCTGGCCGCGACTGACGATCCTTTGGGGTTTTTGGTGCATGAGGGGGGTGCCTCGTCGGTGACGGACGCGGCGTACCGGTATGTCCGGCATGAGCCGGGGGTGGATGTCGTGCTATTCGGGACGGGTAACGCGGAGCATTTGCGGGCGAATATCGCGTCGATCCTGCGGCCGGCTCTGCCCGAGGGGGATCGGGAGCGGTTGCGGACACTGTTCAGCCATTTGCGGGGGGTTGGGTTGGAGGTTCCGCCTTTCGCGGCGGCGCGGCGTTGATTGGGGGGTGACGGTTTTGCATGGCCGGCGCGGTTGCGGCGGGCGATGATTGAGACGGGCCTGGCGGGTCTGAGATCATCGCGAAATCAGACCTGAATGATTGTGACGAAGGGGCATTGCCCGGGCGCATCGGTGCCTCCGGGTTTTTATCGAGCGGGACATGAGGATTGGCGGGAATCCGACAATGTGCTTGGCTCATGCGATCGAAGACCAGCTGACAGGAGCGATGAACATGCCAGACACGATCACCCGCGAAACACCGCGTCAGCTCGACGTGATCGTCGTCGGCGGCGGCTTGGGCGGGCTTTACGCCCTGTACCGGCTGCGGAAATTGGGCCTGACGGCGCTCGCGTTCGAGGCCGGGTCAGGCGTCGGCGGCACGTGGTTCTGGAACCGCTATCCCGGCGCGCGTTGCGATGTCGAAAGTCTTGAATATTCCTATGCGTTCGATGAGGATTTGCAGCAGGAATGGACATGGCCGGAGCGGTACGGCGGGCAGCCGGAGATCCTGCGCTATATCAACCATGTCGCGGATCGTTTCGACCTCCGGCGCGACGTGCGGTTGAACACGCGGGTGACCGCGGCGGAGTTCGATCCGGCCCAGGCGATCTGGACAGTGCGGACCGATAAAGATGACGTGGTTCAGGCGCCGTTTTGCGTGATGGCGACAGGGAATTTATCGACGCCACGGGTGCCGGATTTCAAGGGGATCGAGACGTTCAAGGGCAAGTGGTATCACAGCGGGCTGTATCCGCATGAGGGCGTGGATTTTTCCGGTCTGCGCGTGGGGGTGATCGGCACGGGATCCTCGGGCGTGCAGATGATTCCGGTGATCGCTCAGAAGGCCAAACATCTGCACGTGTTCCAGCGCACGGCGAATTTCAGTCTGCCGGCGCGCAATGAGGCGATGGATCCGGTGAAGGAGGCCGCGCATAAAGCCGATTATCCGGCACTTCGCGCCGCCGCCTATGAAACGCCGTTCGGGATCGCGGGATTTCCTCCCCCCGTGAAATCCGCGCTGGAGGCGACGCCGGAGGAGCGTCAGGCCGCTTATGAGGCGAAATGGGCCGAGGGCGGCAGCATCAGTTTTCTGTATGCGTATAACGATCTGCTGGTGAACAAGGCGGCGAACGATACGGCGTCGGAATTCGTGCGCGATAAGATCAGGAGCATCGTGCGCGATCCCCGGACGGCGGCGTTGCTGGCGCCAAACAATCATCCGATCGGAACGAAACGCCTGTGCCTCGATACGAATTATTATGAGACGTATAATCGCGATAACGTGACGCTGGTGGATGTGCGGAGCAGTCCGATCCAACAGATCACCGAAACCGGGGTGAGAACCGCTGACGCGGAGTATGAACTCGATGCGATCGTGTTCGCGACCGGGTTCGACGCGATGACCGGGGCGTTGCGGGAGATCGATATCAGGGTGGGCAATGGACCCACGCTGGCGGAAAAATGGGCCGGTGGGCCGGTGACGTATCTCGGGCTGATGGTGTCGGGATTTCCCAACATGTTCACGATCACGGGTCCGGGCAGTCCGTCGGTGAAAACTCAGATGATCGTCGCGATCGAGCAACATATGGACTGGGTTGGCGATTGTCTGACCGCGATGAAAGCGCGGGGGATGCACCGGATCGAACCGACCGCGAAGGCCGAGCGGGATTGGGTCGCGCATGTCAATGAGGTCGC